>NZ_DAOSET010000007.1:0-64556 GCF_035363275.1 Methanoculleus sp.
GTTTTCGACACCACACTGCGCGACGGTGAACAAACGCCGGGCATCTCATTCACGCTTGAAGAGAAGCTCGGTATTGCAGAGCAGCTCTCCGATATCGGGGTACACGCCATCGAAGCGGGCTTTCCCGCATCCTCCGACGCCGAGCGCGAGATCGTCAAAGCTATCAGAGGCCTCGATCTCTCGACGCAGGTCTGCGGTCTTGCGCGGTCGCTCCGGGCCGATGTGGACGCGTGCATCGACTGCGACGTCGATATGATCCATGTCTTCATCCCGACGTCCGACGTCCAGCGCGAGTACACCATCAGGAAGACCCGCGAGCAGGTCCTCGAGGCCACCGGCGATATCATCGCGTATGCCCGCGACCACGTCGGCCAGTGCATGTTCTCCGCGATGGACGCGACAAGGACCGACTGGGATTACCTGATCGAGGTATACCGCGTTGCGGTGGACGCCGGGGCCACGGTCATCAACGTGCCCGACACCGTCGGCGTGATCACCCCGACGACCATGAAGCGCCTTATTTCCCGGATCGATCAGGAGGTGAGGTGTCCGATCGACGTCCACTGCCACAACGACTTCGGGCTTGCGGTGGCAAACACCATCGCAGCGGTCGAGGCCGGCGCCTCCCAGGTGCAGGTGACGGTGAACGGCATCGGCGAGCGGGCAGGCAACGCCGACCTCGCGCAGACGGTGATGATCCTCTCGTCCATCTACGGGATCGATACCGGCATCCGGACGACGAGCCTCGTCGAGACCTCAAGGCTTGTCTCGCGCTACTCCGGGATGGGCATTCCCGCCACACAGCCGATCGTCGGCGAGAACGCCTTTGCTCACGAGAGCGGGATTCACTCCCACGGCGTCATCACCCGGTCGGATACGTTCGAGCCCGGGATCATGACGCCGGAGATGGTCGGTCACCGGCGCAGGCTGAAACTCGGCAAACACGCCGGGAGGCATGCAGTCAGGCAGATGCTCGCCGAGGTGCATATGGAGCCCGTCGATGCCCAGCTCGACGAGATCGTCCTGCGGGTGAAGGCGATTGCCGGCAAGGGCAAGCGGGTGACGGACGCTGACCTCTACGAGATCGCCGGAAGCGTCATGCAACTTGCACCCGACGAGAAGACCCTGGAACTCCAGGATGTCGCCATTATGACAGGCAATCACGTGATCCCGACAGCCAGCGTCATGGCAACCGTCGATGGGGTTGAGCATATCTTCTCAAGCGTCGGGAACGGACCGGTGGATGCGGCCGTGCGAGCGATCCTCGGCATCATCCCGGCCCCGGTCCAGCTCAAGGAATTCAACATAGAGGCAATCTCGGGAGGGACCGATGCGATCGGGCACGTCACCATCGCCGTCGAGGACGAGCAGGGCCGGGTCTTCGATGCCAGCGCCTCAAGCGACGACATCATCCTCGCATCCGTCGAGGCGGTGATCAACGCGATCAACCTCGTCTGCCGGACGCGAAAGCTCGACCGCGAGCAGGAGAAGTGAAGATCTCACTTCAACATTTTTAAAAAAAATTTAACTCGTGGGGGTAAAGGGGGTGGAGCGGGAAGTCCCCACCGTTCAGGGTGGGGATGAAAGCGGAGCCGCCCTTCGTCACTTTCACCCTGCACGGATCAAGTATATTTTATTTCAGATGAACTCTCTTGTTTGTCTATGCTCATTTCCTACAAGTATCGAGCGTATCCAGACGCAACCACTGAGGCACGGCTGAATGCCGCACTCGATACCTGTCGGTGGCTCTACAACAAACTCCTCGAAGAGTGCAATACCGCACGAGAGGCCGGGATCGCTCCGACAATGCGAGGAACGCAGGCGCGGATTGTCACCCTGAAGGATGAGAGTCCGTCTCTGAAGAACGTGTACTCCAAAGTACTTCAGATGGTGAACGCCACCCTCTGGAGCAACATCGCCGCACTCTCGCAGACAAAGAAACGAGGACGGAAGATCGGCAAACTCCGGTTCAAGAGTGCAGTCCGGTACCGGACGCTCAACTATAACCAGTCCGGGTTCAAGATCGACCGTGAGCATAGTTCGATTACGTTCTCGAAGATTGGAACAATTCCCTTCACCATGCACCGACCCTACACCGGAAAGGTGAAGGGTATTCTGATCACCCGTTCTGGGGATCGATGGTATGTGATCGTTCAGGCGGAACAGAAGGTCTCTGAATCGAAACGAGAAGGGAGATCTGTCGGGATCGATGTCGGTCTGAACTCGTTTGCAGTCGATAGTGACGGTGCGGCGATCGAGAACCCCCGGTTCTATGAGCACTCACTTGACCGGATCAAGAAGTTACACCAGAGTATTGCCCGGAAACAACGGTTCTCGAAAAACTGGAAGAAGGCAAAAGGGAAACTGGAGAAGGCGTATGAACATATCACGAACCAGAAGAACGATTTCCTGCACAAACTTTCTCGTCAGTATGTTGACACCTATGCAACGATCTGTGTTGAAGACCTGAATATCAAGTATCTGAAAGAGCACGGCACATCTCGCGGGCTCCGGAGAAGTATCCACAGTGCGTCGTGGGGACGATTCTATTCTCACCTCTCGTACAAGGCTGAAAGTGCTGGTACGAACTTCATTCAAATCGATCCCCGAGATACGACGCAACTGTGTGCAAACTGCGGAAGTATCGTGACGAAGGATCTCTCGGTGAGAGTTCACGATTGCCCATACTGCGGGTTTGTTGCCGATCGAGATTACAATGCTGCGGTGAATATTCACCGCGTGGGGATGGAACAGCCCTTCGAGCCGGTGGAGCCGAGACCTCTCCATCACATCTCTGTGGTGCAAGTGTTGGCCATGAAGCAGGAAGCCCCGCCCTTCAGGGCGGGGTAGTTCACTGTTCAGGTAGCGCCGGGAGGCTGCTGTTTTCCTTCGAGCGCGCCCCGGATCTGTGAAGAGAGCTGCTCGAACCTGCCCTGCAGGGCCTTCTCCTGCTTCTCGAGCGACTTGACCCGGAGTTCGAGCGTCTCGACGCGCTCGTTTAAGGAAGCGAGTACCTGCTCTCTGCTCTTCTGCATCATGACGCTGCCGACGTTCATGAAGACCGCCGCGTTCTCGGGGACGTCGGCCAGATCCTCGACCGCCCGCCGGGCTTCGCGGATCGTCAGTTCGTACTGTGCTTTCTGCGAGACTACAGTCTGCAGTTGCTGCTGCATCTGCTGGAGCATCGCCAGCTGGTTCTGGACCTTTGGTGGGATATTTTCCATATGCATCAACCCTCCTGAAACGGGACAAAGTTGGTAACAATATTTCAGGTAACCGACAGAGAACGCTCCGTCCTCTGCCATCTCTTTACATGATAGGGACGTGGAACTCATTAAATGTGAGGGTTCGGAGAAGGGGGATCTCATTCATCCGGACGGGGCAGCGATCTCCCGCATCTCGATCGCTATGGTGATCAGCCGCAGCCAGGTGTTGAGGGCCGCCCGAAGCGCCGGGATATCGGTGGCTATCACCTCGAGGACGAGCGTATCGTCGCCCACGAGCCGTACGCGGGCCGACGACCGATCTCCCACGTCGTCCATCTCCCGCGAGACCGAGAGGTAGAGGGCGCGGGCGTCGTCGGCGGTGAACCGGAAGACTGCCGTATGCATCAAGGGAGAACCTTCAGGGTGTACCGTTTCCGTTGCGTTCCGTCAAAGACGATACGGTGGTCCGGGATGGTTTCCCCGGCGAACAGAACGTTGAGGTAGTCCTTGAGGGCCTCATACACGGAACGGTCCGAGACGAAGAGCCCGCGGGCGATCACTCCGGGACGCTCTGTGACCGTAAATGACTTAACCGTGATCTCCGCCGCCGGTTCACCATCTGAGAAGGCCTGGATGAGAAAAAAAGGACCTGAACGGGAGACGATCACAATTGTCCCGTCAAGGGCGAAAAGGTCGCCCATGCCCGCCTTGCCCCGGGTAAGATACTCGGCGCCGGCCGCGAACGCCAGGTCCCGGGCGAGGGAGCGCACCTCGGGGACCGGTTTACGTGACGTCGTGACGACCGTCATCGAGCCTTCAGGTCTTTTATCGCGGCTCCGCGTTCCTTGAAGAGGATGCGGTGCCCGCAGTAGGGACAGCGGATATTGACGTCGATCTCCACTTTCTGTTTGCAACGAGCGCACTTATAGGCAGCCACGACCTATTAGCCCTCCTTCTGCAGCGAGCGCTCGATGCTCCGTGTAGCGACGCGCATCGCGGGCGTCTCCGGGACGTAGCTGCCGCCCGCAAACTTAAACCCGCACTTGCGGCACGTCCAGATACCCGTTCCCTCACGCTTGACCGCTGCCTGGTCGCAGCGGGGGCAGGTGTGACTCGCGCGGGAGACCGTCTCGATCTGGTTCACTCTCTTGCGGATAAACCGGCCATACCTCGGGCCAAAGCGCCCGGAATTTCCGACTACCCTGCCCTTTGCACTCTGTTTGCGGCTTGCCATTTCGCGTACCTCTGATATGTCCTATAATTTTTGCGTTGGCGACTAATATAGTTACTCACAACACGCGTTCGATGATCCGGGTCTCTGCATTTCCCTTTGAAATTTTGTTCACCAGGTCATAGAACTCTTCCTGGATGCCTGCTGGAATCCTGACGACGGCGATCCAGGAACCGTCTTTCTGCCACTCATCCTGTTCGAGCATCCCGGCGTTCTTGATTTCGTAGCCTCTCGCGGCGTAATCCGGCGGGAGCTTCACGGCGATGCGGATCTCCTCGAAGCGGATGGGGAGAAGCGGCCGGAGTGCCTTGATCACCTCTTTGACCTGCTCCTCGACGGATTTGAAGGGATCGATGCTCACCCTCGCCTCCTCCATGGCGAGTTCGATGCGTTGCGGGGGGTGAGGGAACCCGGTCTGCGGGTTGACGGCGTTCCTCGATATGAACGTGACGACCCGGCTCCGTTTCTCTGCAATAAGGTGGCGGCGCTGTTCGGAGGTGAGGTGGATCTCGCCCTTCTTGATGATCCGTATGGCGGCCTCTTCAAACTCAGTCGTCTTGAAGACCTTCAGGAGAGATTCATCGGATGCCCGTTCGGCATGGGCGGCGTTTGAGAAGATGGAGTCGGCTGCAACCGCGTCCTCCAGGTCGACGTCCTCCCCCTGCCGGATACGCTGAGCCTGGTCGGGGTCGACAAGCACCTCAAACCGTTCGCCGTAACTCTCAAGCCGTGCTACAACTGCCTGGTCCAGAGGTATCATAGGGGGTGTCACTCACTCTTCGAACTGGTCGACGTAGATCTTCACTTCGTCCTTCTCCAGCTTCCGGAATTCCCGGGTCGCGATGGAGACGAGACCGATCTCGATGGCGCTCACGTCGAGTTTGCCTTCTGTTGCGGCGTGCAGGGCCTTGATACCGAGCTTGATGGCGTCGGCAAAGTTCCCTTCCTCGTTGTACTCGTCCTCGAAAACCTTCATGACCGCGGGCCGGCCCGTGCCGATCCCGGTTGCCTTGTACTCGAGCAACGTGCCGCTCGGATCGGTCTCAAAGAGCCGGGCCTCGCCGTCGCTGACGCCTGCAATCAGGAGAGCGGTCCCGTAGGGGCGTGCACCGCCGAACTGGGTGTAGGTCTGCATGTGGTCGCAGAGTTTCTTGGCCAGGGTTTCGACGTTGATCGGTTCGTTGTAGGAGACCCGGTTGATCTGGGACTCGACCCGCGCCCGATCCACGAGGGACCGCGCGTCGCCGACGAGGCCGGAGGATGCCACACCGATATGCGAGTCAATCTTGAAGATCTTCTCGATGGAGGCAGGCTCGAGGAGACGGGACGTCACCCGTTTGTCGACGATCAGCACGACGCCTTCGCTGCACTTGATCCCGACTGCCGTCGTACCCCGTTTCACCGCTTCTCTGGCGTACTCAACCTGGTAGAGCCTACCGTCCGGGCTGAAGACAGTAATCGCCCGGTCATATCCCATCTGATATTGTGGTTGCATTATCGTTCCTCCAAATCGGCTTCGGTGAAAAATAATAACTTCTGATGTTTAATACCTTGTTCAACCAAATCAACCTTTTGACGGGGGTAGCGGTACACCGTGAAACAGTGCTCCGCGAACCTCGTTTCTCCTGCCTCAGAGAGAGGCCGGATTGGTTTCATCCGGCGCTTCAGAGCATGGATGGTCCCGGAGACGGCGACCGTCCGGAGGGCAACCGGCCCATCGGCGATCGCGGTGACCGTTGTAAGGGCGGTGGCGATATCCTTCTCCGTTCCGCGACGGCATCGGACCACAACGTACCCGGTGTCGCAGAAGACCACCGCCGGCTGTGCGAACCCGACGGCCGCGTCGCCAAAGAGCGAGGTCGCGGCCTCGATGACCGAGAGGTATGCCTGTTTCTGGTCAGGGGTCACTCCGTACGGGAGGACCCGAACCAGGATGTAACGCCTTTTTGCCCGCATCGCCGGGGGCCTCGGCTTCATCCGACCACCCTCACGGGCTGCTCCGGTTCGATGAACCGGCCGACCGACGCGAGAGCCTCGCTCACTTCCGTTCCGGTCATGCCGAAGAGCGCGCAGAGGCCCCGGACCTCGCGGACCGACCGCTGCTCGAGAATCGAGTGTGCGTCGGACGATATCGTCAGTGGGAAGCCGTAGCGCCGTTGCAGCGAGAGGATGTCAGCGTACCGCTCCAGCGCCCTCTGGCGTCGGGTTCCCCGGAGCCGGATGATGGGGGCAAGCGAGATGTCCACCGCCACGCCACGCTCGGCCGCTGACCGTGCGGCAACGTGGTCGAACGCGTTCCTCCGGGCGGCATGGATATTTCTGATGCCATTCACCTCTCTCAGCCCGACGACGGCCCGGTTGAAAGAGGTGTCGCCGGCATTGACAAAGACCACGTCGGCACGCCGGACGGCAGGCTCGCGCACCCGCCTGATGACCTCCTTGTGGGACGCGGCGCTGATCACGACCCCGCGGATAACCTCCGCCCCAAGGGGTTGACGCCCGACCTCGCCGATGGCGACGATGCTGTCAAACCCGAGGTCCGTCGCCTCAAGCGCCATCCGTGCAAGCGTCGAGTCGCCGGTGGGGTAGGGATATACACTCGCGTCCGTGACCTTCATCAGGAGTAAACCGTATGTAAAAAAAGGTAATTATTTGCCGCGGTTCGCATGGGAACGGATGCTCGGGCGAGTCTTCTCGGTCCCGTGCCCGCGCGTCCGCATCCCGCGCCCCTTCATGCCGGCGGAGGTCTTACCGCGCTCCGCCCGGCCCCGGTGAACCGGGTCGGCCAGCCATGCGAGGTTGCGGTCGCTCCGGATCGATGGGTGGTGCCCATCGACCAGGATCACCTCAAACCACTTTGACCGTCCATCCTCGCCGACCCAGTAGGAGTTTAAGGCCTCCATATTCGGGAACTTGCGGGATGCACGCTCTTCGGCCATCCGCTGCAGGCTCTTTGCCGGGGTCATGCGGCGCATACCCATACGTGCGGACCGGCGCCCGCGAATGTACCGGGGCTTCCTCCGGCCACCGCGGCGGACCTTGACCCGCACGACGATGATCCCCTGCTTGGCCTTGTAGCCAAGCGAGCGGGCCCGGTCGATCCGGGTCGGATGCTCCACGCGTACGATACTCCCCTCGCGCCGCCAGACCTGGAGGCGCTCCCAGAGGAGACCTTTCACCTCGGAACGGTCGGGCCTCTTCCATGCCTCGCGAACGTAGGCATACATTGACTTTGCCATGCTTTTAATCACCTCAGGTTCAGCGTTTCCGCCACATTCCTTTTCCGGGACGTGTCCCGTGGTTCCTAACAGGTTGGCGAGAGCGCTAATAAAGAATTCCTTTCTCCGCGGGAAGACCTAGATGCCCTTCCTCTTCTCGACGACACGGATGGCATCGATCCGGGTGACCGGGTACTGCCCGTTCTCGTCTTTTTCGGCCGATTTGACCATATCCCAGACGGTGAGGAGCGCAACGGAGACGCCGGTGAGCGCTTCCATCTCGACGCCCGTCCTCCCGTAGGACTTCACGCGGGCGGTCGCCTCAATGTAGCCGTCCCCCTCCTCGAAGTCGATGACGATGCCCGCAAGCGGTATGGGGTGGCACATGGGGATGATGCGCGCCGTCTCTTTCACCGCGAGGGTGGCCGCCACCCGCGCGGTCGCGAGGACGTTGCCTTTGACCGCCGTCCCTTCCCGGATGGCCCGAAGCGTCTCGCTCCGGAGGTAGATCCTCCCGGCCGCAACTGCTTCCCGGGGGACCTCGGTCTTTGCCGAGATGTCAACCATCTGCGCGCGGTCGTTCTCGATGTGGGTGAAGACCGGGGTCTTGCTGTGTTCGCCGGACTCGCTCATGTGAATCAGGAGATCTTCGGTCTCTTTGGGGATAAAAGGAAACGCCCGGGGTGAGGTCACTCCGCCACCGGGCGGCCGAAGAGTTCCTCCGGAATGCAGTCCAGCATGTCGGTCGCGAGCATCCCGCATCCGCGCCCCTCCGCGGCCCGCATCCCGGCCTTGCCGCAGACGTACGCGGCGATGCAGGCCGCCTCGAACGCCGGAACCTGGCAGAAAAGCGCTCCGGCGACACCGGCGAGCAGGTCACCCGTCCCCCCGGTGGTCATTGCAGGGGTTCCGGTCCGGTTGAACCTGACCCGCGTTCCGTCGGAGACTACGTCGACCGGCCCCTTGAGCAGGACGGTCCCCGCCGTTGCGGCGGCTTTCACGCACCGGCCGCGCGCCGCGAGGTCCGCCGGGGGTTCTGTCCCGGTGATCCTGGCAAACTCCCCTGCATGCGGGGTGTAGATCGTCTCCTTCGCCGCCGGCAGGGGGTGGGCGAGCGCATCGGCATCGAAGACCGCCCGCCTGGCCGCCCCGGCGACGGCGAGGACGACGTCGTGGCTCTCGACCCCGAGACCCATGCCGCAGACGACTACATCGGCCCGCCCGGTGAGCCGGAGGATCGTCTCCAGGTGGTCGGCCGTGATCGCCTTCCCTTCTAAGGGCTCGTAGATCAGGTCGGGCATGGGGATGTATGCCGGGGAGGCAATCCGGACGATATCCGCGCCGGCACGGAGCGCCCCCATCGCCGCGATGTAGGGCGCCCCCTGGTAGGGCCCGCCCCCGATGACGAGCACCTCACCGCCGACACCTTTGTGGGCCCCGGACGCCCGGGCCGGGACGAGCGTGAGGTCACCGGGCCCGCAGAAGACCTCAGCCTCGAGCGGGATGCCGATACCCACGACGTCCGCGCCCGCCACCTTCGCCCGGTGGAACGATACGACACGGTCAGCCCGGAGGCCGGGGGTGGGGATATCGACGGCGAGGACCGGCGCGGCGCTCGCGTTCGCCCGGGCGACGAGGGTTGCAAACGGCTCCCGCACCGCGCCCGATCTCCCGGTGCCGAGCATCGCATCGACGATGAGATCGGCCGCATCGAAGAGATGGCCGAGCCGATCGACGTCGGCGGCGCACCGGACCGGGTGGAGGGCGACTGAGCAGCGGTGGAGGAGCGATTCCTGGAGAGCCGCCGCGGAGGTGATCGAGCCGCAGTCAGGGTAGACGACGTCGACCGCATCGAGGTACTGGAGGTACCGGGCCACCACCATCCCGTCGCCGCCGTTGTTCCCCCGCCCGCAGAGGACGAGGACCCGGGAGGGACCGGAGGCGAGGACAGCGTCCGCGACGGCCCGTCCGGCGCTCTCCATCATCGAAAGCGACGAGTGGCCGAGCGCCACAGCGTTCCCTTCGACCGCCCGCATCCGGCCGGCGTCGATCACGCCGGTCTCCAGAAACTCATGCATATCGTTCGTTGTCATGCTCTGCACCTCCAGGAGTGTTGCCTGGTTGGTGCTATGGTGTTTCTTTCTTAGATAGTTTTAGTTTTTTTTGACCGGGAGAAATGCCGGGGGGCCGCCGGGTTAGAGCGGTGGAAAAACCCCGGATGCTGGACCGTGGGATATCGCCACGCGGGGGCGGGGCCGATGGGGGGGCAGTTCCCCTCCCCTGTCTCCACGCTTCAGGTATGACGGTAACCCCCTCACCCGTCATCGATCCCATGCTCCCATGCTTTATTGACCTTTCACGACGCACTCCTATGGAGATGGGCCTCGAAAACGATCTACGGAGAGCAGCGGATCTGGCCTGCGATGCGGAGTCGGTGACGATCATCTCCCACATCGACGCCGACGGCATCAGCACGGAGTCGATCCTCTCGCAGGCGCTCAGCCGCGAGGGTATACCCGTCACCTCCGTCTTCGTCCGCCAGCTCGAGCCGATGGCGATGCGTCACGTCCCAAAGGACGACTCCCTGAAGGTCTTCACCGACCTCGGGGCCGGCCAGCAGAGCCTTCTTGCGGAGCACGGCCTCTCTGCGGACGAGGTCCTGATCCTCGACCACCACGTCAGCCAGCCCTGCGAGACGGCCTACCCCCAGGTGAACAGCCTTGATTTCGGCATCACCCGGATGAGCGCCGCCGGTATCGCCTACCTGGTCGCAAAGGCGATCGACGCAACCTGCACCGACCTCGCCAAACTCGCCGTGGTCGGGAACGTCGGGGACATGATGGCCCGGGAAAACTGTGGGCTGGTCGGTCCGGCCCGCGATATCGTCCAGGATGGTGTGGAGTACGGCAACATCGTCGTGCAGAAGCCGGACTTGAACTGCTACGGGACGTCCACACGCCCGATCCACGTCTGCCTCGGCTACTGCGACGACCCCTACATCGACGGGATCTCGAACAACCCAAACGCGGCGCTCCGGTTCCTTGAGAAACTCGGCGTCGAGTTGAAATCACCCCGGGGCGGCTGGCTTGTCTGGGAAGAACTCCCGTTCGACGACAAACGCACGATCATCAGCGCCCTTGCCCAGCAGCTCATCGCTCACGGGAGGGAGACCGACCGCCTGCTCGCCGAGATCTACATCTTCCCCGACGAGCCGGAACGGACACCGCTCCGGAACGCCTCCGAGTACGCCACCCTCTTGAACGCCTGCGGGCGGTGGGCAAAACCCGGGATAGGGGGGAGCATCTGCCGCGGGGATCGCGGGGACGCCTACCGCGATGCGGAGTACATGCTCGCCCACCACCGGACGGTCATCCGCGACCTGCTCCAGTACATCCTCGATACCGGGGTGACGGAGCTCTCGCACCTGCAGTATATCCACACCGGCGACCGGTTCCCCGACACCATCGTCGGGATCGGGGCGGGGATGGCACTCTCCAAACTGAACTGGAAGAAGCCGATCATGGTCTTAAGTGCGATGGTGGACGAACCGGAGGTCACGAAGGTCTCGATGCGGACGAACGAGTGGGCGCTCGGCCGCGGAGTCGACCTGCAGGAGGCTCTCGTCGAGGCGTCGGCAGAGGTCGGCGGCGCGGGCGGCGGGCACCGGATCGCGGCCGGGGCGTTCATCCCCTACGATACAGAAGAGGAGTTTGTTGATAGTGTCAACCGAATACTCAAACGACAGTTCGCTTCGGCGGATCCGGACAATCGCTGACTTCCAGTTCGGCACCGGAGCAGGAGACGCAGTCTTCCCCGATGAGTGCACCTTCCAGTTCTCCACGACGGGGCGCGTCCGCCAGGTGCGCCTCGGGAAGGAGCGGCTTGCAACCGTTCGCGCACAGGACGGTCGCCTGACCCTCGGAGTCGGCGGAGCGGCGCGACTTTGCGCCCATCTTCCTCCGCCGGCCTACCGGGTGACAGTGCAGGAAGATGTGGCGACATTTATTGCGGACGGGAAGAACACGATGGCAAAGCACGTCGTCGCTGCCGACGACGGCATCCGCGCAGGGGACGAGGTGCTGGTGGTGACCGGAGACGATGTGCTCCTCGCCACCGGAGCAGCCCTGCTCTCCGGTCGGGAGATGCTGGCATTTAATTACGGTGTAGCGGTAAAAGTACGACAGGGAAGGGGATCTGAATGTTTCCAGGTAAGATAAACCCGAAAAAAATGAAGCAGATGATGAAGCAGATGGGCATGGAGATGGAGGAGATCGAGGGCGTGGAGAAAGTGGTTATCTACACGCCCGCGGGAAACTACGTCTTTGACGAAGCCCAGGTCGTCGCGACCACCATGCAGGGGGTCACCACCTACCAGCTCACGGGAGAGGCCCGGTTTGAAGAGGCGGTCCCGGAGATCCCCGACGAAGACGTCGCCCTCGTCGCGTCCCAGACCGGAGCAGCCAAAGAGGTTGCGAGGACAACACTCATCGAGACCCGCGGCGACATCGCCGAAGCGATCCTGAAACTCTCGCAGCAATGATCGAGGATGGGGAACACCTCCTGCTCGTCGGCGGGGAGCGCGAATACTTCGTGAAGGCGGGCGAAGGAAAGTTCTCCACCGACCGGGGGATGATCGATCTTTCGGCGCTCGCGGGCATGAACCCGGGAGGCGAGATCAGGACCCACCTCGATGTCCCGTTCACCGTGCTGCGCCCCCGGCCGACCGACTTCTTTGTCCACGCAAAACGGAGCGGAGCCCCGATGCTCCCCAAGGACATCGGGATCGTCATCGCCTACACGGGCATGAACCGCAACGATGCGGTCCTCGACGCCGGGACCGGGAGCGGCGTCGCCGCAATCTACTTCGGAAGTATCGCCCGCGCGGTGAAGACCTACGAGGTGCGCCCGGAGTTCGCCAGACTTGCGGAGAAGAACATCAGGAATGCGCGGCTCGAGAACGTCGAGGTGGTCGCGGCCGACATGCTTGAAGCGACCGGTGAGTTCGACGTCGTCCACCTGGACCTGACGATAACCCCGGCACACGTGGAGCACGCCTTCTCGCTCCTCTCGCCCGGCGGGTACCTTTCATGCTACACCCCGTTCCTCGAACATACGTTTGTTGCGCTCGACACCGCAACGCCGCTCTTCCGCGACGTCCACTGCTATGAGTGCATGGAGCGGGAGCTGACGCGCTCCGCCCGGGGGACCCGGCCGTCGACACGGGTCGCCCACAGCGGCTACGTCACGATCGCGCGAAAATAGGTGGGCTTACTCCTTGAGCGGGTGTTCCCACCCGGTGTAGCCGCAGTAGATGCAGCAATCGCCGTCACAGTGATGGCACTTCTGCGAGGGCTGCGGCACCATTACCGTACCTTGTTTGTTGCAGTAGGTACATCCAAGCCCTCCGCAGTGACAACAGACCTCAGGGGCATACTCTTCCTTCTCTTCGGACATGTCTCTCCTCCCAGAGTAGTATGATGTGTGCGGAGGTGACAAAGGTTTGTCTTTGGTAGTGTTGGAAAAAAGGTATTAGTGGATGCGGGGCGAACCAGTATTCAGGAGAGAAGAGGTGTTTTGTCCGCGTCACGGCGGGAGGCGGGATGATCCGGGCGCCACCCCCGCCGGCCGGGCTGAAAACCCCGGAAGGTAGCCACACGATGTACCACATTATCTCTATCCGCGATTTTGAAAAGAGCGATCTCGATCACCTGCTGGACCGGGCTGAGGAGTTCGATACCGAGAAGTACCGACCCCGGATGCTTGAGGGCAAACTTGCGGCCCTCCTCTTCTTCGAGCCCAGCACCCGCACGAGGATGTCGTTTGCGACGGCTATGGCCAGGCTCGGCGGGGACTCGATCAGCGTGGACTCCGTGGAGGCAAGTTCCATCGTCAAGGGAGAGACGCTGGCCGACACCATCCGGGTGGTGAGCGGCTACGCGGACGCCATCGTGCTCCGCCACCCAAAGGAGGGGGCGGCACGGCTGGCAAGCGAGTTCGCCACGGTGCCGGTCATCAACGCAGGGGACGGCGCGGGGCAGCACCCAAGCCAGACGCTGCTTGACCTCTACACCATCAGGCAGTCGATGCCGATCGACGGGCTCGACGTCGGCCTCCTCGGCGACCTGCGCTACGGCCGGACCGCGCACTCGCTGGCGCTCGCCCTCTCCCTCTACGGCGTCACCCTGCACACGATCGCACCGGGTGGACTGGAGATGCCGGCGAACATCGCCCTCGAACTGCGTGAGCGCGGGATGGACGTGATCGAGCATACGGACGTGGAGGAGGTGATCCGGGAGTTAGACGTCCTCTACGTCACGAGGATCCAGCGCGAGCGGTTCCCGGACTCGGCATCCTACTACAACGTCGCGTCCAGTTATCAGATCACGCCCGATCAGCTCCGCGGTGTCCGGGAACACCTGATGATCCTCCACCCGCTCCCGCGCGCCGGGGAGATCGACCCTGCGGTGGACCAGACGCCGTATGCGCGCTACTTCGAGCAGGCGAGGAACGGGGTGCCGGTCAGGATGGCCCTCCTCTACGAGGTGATGAAATGAGCAGAAAAGACCCGTCAGGGGGGTTGGTCATCAGCCCGATCAAGAACGGCACCGTCATCGACCATGTCACTGCCGGAGAAGCTCTCAACGTCTTGCGGATACTCGGCATCACCGGATCGACCCGGGAGTGCCTGAGCATCGCAACGAACGTCAGGAGCAAACGGATGGGGAGGAAGGATGTCGTCAAGATCGAGAACCGGGAGCTCCGTACGGAGGAGGTCGACCGGATCGCCCTGCTTGCGCCGCAGGCGAAGATCAACATCATCCGGGACTACCAGGTGGTGGAGAAGAAAGGTGTCGAGATCCCGCACCTCCTCAGAGGTGTGGTCCGGTGCCCGAACCCCGGCTGCATCACGAATACGAATGAGCCGGTGGAGAGCACATTCGAGGTGCTTCCGAAAGGGCTGCACTGCCTCTACTGCGACTGGCTGATCAAGAATGATATTGCAGGCCACATCATCTGATCAGGTTTCCGTGCCGGTCGATCTCCCCCCGGTAGATCCGGGTGCTCGAGATCCGTCGGCCGTCTTCGGCGAGGACGCATGAGATCTCATGGAGGTCCACTTTTCTCTTCCCTCGCTCTCGTCGGCGTTCGTTGATCTCCACGGCGACCGGGAAGGTCTCCTCGGAGACGACGAGGATATCGAATTCCGTATCGAGGGCGCTGCCGTAGCGGTCAGCGAGCGGCTCGACCTTCCACGCCGCGGTGTAACCGCGCTCCTTGATGAAGGACGCAACGGTTGCCAGCCGTTCCTGGTACGAGTGGACGGGGTGGACCTTCGCCCCGGCAAACTCGTCGGTTGTCAACCCGATGATCACCTCTCCGTCAGGCCCGGCGAGCTCAAAGGAGCGGGCGAGGAGTTTCCTGTGTCCGGCATGCAGGGGATCGAACGTCCCCCCGACCATCACTCTCATCTGGAGGCGTTTGACGTGAGGGGGTTTATGGGTAGTGGTCGGCAGTGGTGCGGTGAGCACGGTCCAGTCTTCCCCCTCACCGCCGGGGGAGAGCATTTTGTATCGAAGCGATCAATAGTAGACGTACATGGAGAGCGGATCAATTGTGGGGGACCGCGTCTTTATTGCGGAGAACGCAACCGTCATCGGCGATGTGACGCTTGCCGATGATGTGAGCGTCTGGTTCGGTGCCGTTGTCCGGGCTGATCGGGATACAATCGCCGTAGGGACGGGCTCAAACATCCAGGACAATGCCGTCGTCCACACGACGCCCGGGTTCCCGGTCGGGATCGGGGCGGGGGTCTCAGTCGGTCACGGCGCCATCCTGCACGGCTGCACCATCCGTGACCGGGTGCTCGTCGGCATGGGTGCCGTCGTCCTGAACGGCGCAGTGGTGGGCGAGGGCTCCATCATCGGGGCCGGCGCCGTCGTTACCGAAGGAAAGGAGATCCCGCCGCACTCGCTGGTCCTCGGCGTGCCCGGGAAAGTGGTCAGGGAGACGACGCCCGAGCAGCAGGAGAGCATCATTAAAAACGCGCGTGAATATATCAAACTCGCAGGGAGGTACCGCCATGGCTGACGTCGTGGTCATCGGCGCCGGGGTTGCCGGCATCCAGGCGGCGCTCGACCTTGCCGACCACGAGGTCCACGTGCACCTCATCGAACGCGAACCGACCATCGGGGGGCACATGGCCCAACTCGACAAGACGTTCCCCACCAACGACTGTTCGATGTGCATCCTCTCTCCGAAGATGGTGGAGGTGGCCCGGCACAGAAACGTCACGATCCATACCTGCTCCGAGGTCGAGTCGGTCGAGGGCGAGGTCGGCAACTTCACCGTCCGGGTCCGGAAGCACCCCCGCTACATCATCGAGAGCGAGTGCAACGGGTGCGGGGACTGCACCCGGATCTGCCCGGTGGAGGTCTACAACCGGTTCGACGCCGGCATCGGGGTCCGGAAAGCAATTTATAAACCCCACGCCCAGGCGGTTCCCGATATCGTCATCAAAGACCAGGAGCACTGCATCGAGTGCGGCCTCTGCTATGACGTCTGCGGCAGAGAGGCGATCCTGCACGAGGAAGAGGAGCGGGTGTTCGATATACCGGCGGCAAGCATCGTCGTGACAACGGGCTATACGACGTTCGATGCCCGGAACAAGAGGCAACTGCGCTATCTCATCATTCCGGACGTCATCACGAGCCTCGAATTCGAGCGGATGATCAACGCGAGCGGCCCGACAGGGGGTAAACTGAGACGCCTCTCAAACGGCAAGCCGCCCCGGAGCATAGCCTTCGTCCAGTGTGTCGGCTCCCGCGACCTCGCCGCCGGCCGTCCCTACTGCTCAGGGGTCTGCTGCATGTATGCGATGAAGAACGCCATGCTCGTACGCGAAAAGAACCCCGATGTCGAGGTCACGATCTTCTATAACGACGTCCGGGCGTACGGCAAAGGCTACGAGGAGTATTACGAGCGGGCGAGGAACCTCGGGGTCCGGTTCGTCCGCGGGTTCCCGGGCGAAGTGCTCGAAGAGAACGACCACCTGATGATGGTCGCGGAGAACACAGAGACCCGTGAGGTGGAGACGTTCCACCCCGACCTGGTGGTGCTCTCCGTCGGGATCGAGCCTGCCGACGGCGGGGAGGCGATCGGCCGGATGCTCGGCATACCCCGGGACGACTCCGGATTCTTCGGGGTCGCCGACCAGAAGGTCGGCCCCGTCCTCACGGTGAAGCCCGGGATCTACGTGGCCGGGACCGCCACCGCGCCGAGGGACATCCCGGACTCGGTCGCCATGGGCGGGGCGGCGGCGATGCGGGCGTACCTCGACGCGATCAGGGTGGGATAGATGCAAAAAGAGCCCTACACCATCGCATGGGACGCGGAGACCGACTGCATCGTCTATATCGACCAGACCCTCCTCCCGGGGAGGTACGACGTGATGCGGTGCACCACCGTCGAGGACCTCGCCCGGGCGATCAGGAGACTCGAGATCCGGGGGGCACCGGCGCTTGGCATCGCCGGCGCGATGGGTGTTGCACTCGCGGCCGCCCGGAGCGCCGAGACGGATCCGGGGCGGTTCCAGGCGGAGATCAGGCGGGCCGCCGGCCTGCTCAGGGGCACTCGCCCGACCGCGGTCAACCTTGCATGGGGGATCGACCGCGTGGCAAGAAAGGTCGCGATGGCCGCGTCGGTCGCGGAGGCGAAGGCGCTCGCGGTCGCTGAAGCAAACGCCGTCGCCGAAGAGGACGAACGGACCTGCCGGAGGCTCGGTAACTTCGGCGAAGAACTCTTTCCGACCACGTGCACGGCGCTCACCCACTGCAACGCGGGAGCGCTCGCCTGCCGGTGCTGGGGGACGGCGCTCGGCGTGATCCGGTCGGCGGTTGCGACCGGAAAGGACGTCAGGGTGATCTCCTGCGAGACCCGGCCGCTGAACCAGGGGTCGAGACTTACCTGCTGGGAACTCGCCCGCGATGGGATCGACGTGACCCTTATCCCCGACTCCTCGGCAGCATACCTGATGCGGAAGGGTGAAATCGACCTCGTCATCGTCGGCGCGGACCGGATCACAAAGGACGCGGTCTTCAACAAGATCGGGACCTACATGCACGCCGTTGCCGCCCACCACCATGGGATACCGTTCTATGTCGCGGCCCCCCTCTCCACCTTCGACCTCTCCCGCAGGGAAACGGATATCGTTATCGAAGAGCGGGATAGGGCCGAACTCGCCGGCTGCGGCGACCGACAGCTCGCACCCGACGACGTGAAGGTGCTCAACTACGCCTTCGACGCCACCCCGCTCGACCTCGTCGATGCGATCATCACCGAGATCGGGGTGTTGCGACCGCCGTATGATAAGTCGTTCCGACTGGTCAGTGAGCCGGCAGAGAGCCGGGAGATCTAACCATGGGGTTCTTCGACTCTGGGATCTGGATTCAGTTGATGACCATCGTCGGGGAAGTCACGTTCTTTCTCATCCTCGGCATGCTGATTGCGGCAATAGCCCTCGCAATCATCGCCACCGCCTCGATCACCAGAGGGAAGTTCTACCTCCCCCGGATCCTGATACCCGGCATGGTCCTCCTGGAAGGGCTCGTGAAGGCGTTCTGCAAACTCCTGGGGCTGGACGACAAAGACCTCGTCACGTTCTTCATAACGCTCAGGAACACCATGAACACCAAGGCCTTCGCCGAGACACCGGTTGAGCAGCGGGCGGTCTTCCTGCCCCAGTGCCTGCGGTCGGCACAGTGTCCGGCGCACCTGACGCCGGAAGGCCTGAAATGCCGGCGTTGTGGACGCTGCTCCGTTGGAGAGAACGCGGAGTGGCTGGAGGGTGTCGGCTACCGCGTCTTCATCGTCCCGGGCTCGACGTTCATCAAGCGAATGGTCAAGAAGTATCATCCGCAGGCGCTCATCGGCGTCGGCTGTCTCATGGAGGTGAAGGACGGGATCGATATGTGCGACCGGGTGGGGATTATCGCCATCGGTGTCGTGAACGTCAAAGACGGGTGCGTGGAGACGATAGCGGACTGGAACGGGGTGAGGGATGTCGCCCTGCTCGGCCTCGAGCACCCGTCAGTTCCCGTAGACCTTCACGGCCCTGCCGAATAACCGCTCGCTGGTGACCTTGCCGTAGACATAGATTGTCTCGGCGCTGTTCACGTCGCCGACCCTGACCCCGGGCCGGAGAGTGATGTTTCCCCCGGCCTGGATGGAATGGAGAGACGCGTTATCGCAGATGGTGGCGGTTCCTTTGATCCGGAGTGGCCCTTTTATCTTCGCATCGTGTCCGACAACGATGCTCTCCGCCTCGATGAAACCGCCGACCGTTGAACCCGACCCGAGTTCGAGACAGCCGGCAACTACTACATTGCCCCAGATATGCGTCTCCGGAGGAGTGATGAAATTCCCGTCTACCTTCACGTTTCCGTCAAAAAAGGAACCTTTCGGTGCTATGTATGTGTCCCCGTGCCGGTAAACTTTCATGAAGATCTCTTCCGGATAACAGGTCGGTCCGAAACCAGATAAAATTATCAGTAGGTTTATCCGAAGATTGCAGAGCTGCATCTGTTTTTGCCGGCCCATATTCGCCAGGTACTCACCCGCTGGCTAAAGCCTAGAAAATTCCTGCACCGACCACAGCCCGGCAACCCGGCCTCGCGGAGCAATGCGTGGCGATAGGTGACGCGTGCCCCCCGGGCAGGCGGAGTTCGAGCACCGTCAGGTGCGCAGTCCAGGGGAAAGACGAGCCCCAGGGAGCGAGTTGGGGCTCCACCCATTTCCCGTATCATCCCGTCTGGTGGACCGTGGAGGCTATCGCCATTGGGGGAGTGCGACGGGCCGACGGGTGCGACGTTCCAGCGGAATGCGACGGGCCGAAGGGTGCGATGGTCCGAAGGACCAGAGCTTGAGAAAACGCGAAGCGTTTTCGGGGCCGGAGCATGAGCACCGTCAGGTGCGAACGGAGCAGGAGAAATCCTCAGGCTTCGATTCCGGAGCTGGAGAAACCCAAAGGGTTCCGGGCCGGGAGCATGAGCACCGTTAGGTGCGAGGGGCTGACGGGGAGTGCGATGTTCCGGCAGGAACGGAGCATGATAAGCCGTTTGGCTTTGAGGGGGTTTGTCCCCTCCCCTGTCTCTATCGCGTAAGGCTCTATCGAAAGCCCCCACCCGAAGGTCTTCGAGGGGAGCGGGGAGGGGGTCTCCCCCTCCCCGCAGGTGGGTACCCATACAGCTCTCTGTCCCAGGACAGAGCAACCTCGAGATCTTCGCGGCAACGCGAGAGGTACCAACCTGACGAAAATTAAGGTGCAATGCTCCAGTAGTGAGCCACTGAGGCTCCCGTGGTTATATCACCGCGGCAACCGCAAAGACCGCGAGCGCGACGAACATCCCGGTCCGCAGGATCGACGTCGCCCGGGACTCCCGGACACACCCCGGTGTCGTGCATGAAAGGCCCCGGGAGGCCCCGAAGAGGATGACGGCATCCACAACCGCAATGGCGGCGAGGTAGAAGGGGCTCCACCAGTCGCCGACGGGGAGGACGCTCGCCGCGACGGCGCCGCAGGCGCAGGCGAACGCGAGTATTCCCGTCCGCCGGACGCCGATGATCATGGGAAGCGTGTGTGCGCCTCCCGCCGCATCCCCGTCCACGTCCTCTGCATCCTTCAAGATCTCCCGTGCTATGGTGGCAAGGAACGTGATCGCCGCGAGCGAGAGGTTCTGGACGAGCCCCCCGACGCCCGCGAACGCTCCGCCGAAGAGGAAGACGCTGGCAGCCAGGTAGGCGACGGCCAGGTTGCCGAGGACCGGGATCCCCTTCAGCCGGGTGGCGTATGCGATGAGAATGATCGAGTTGGCGAGGGCGATCGCGAAGCAGAGCGTCGTCGTCAGCGCGGCGAGCGCGATTCCGCCGGCAAAGAGCGCCGCCGTATACGCCCCTGCACCGGCAAGGCTGATCTCTCCTGCCGGTATGGGCCGCTCGGGCCGGTTGATCCGGTCAATCTCGACGTCGCAGATGTCGTTGATCACGTTCCCGCCGGCAGTGATGAGCGCGACGACCGCGGCGAGCAGGAGCGACGGCGGCGTGAGGGTGCCCGTGGCGATAAGGTACCCGACGAGCGCGGTAAGGCCGGCAACGACGGCGTTGTGCGGGCGGGTGATCCTGACGAAGGCGGAAGCGCTCATTCTCGAAGGGTTAGGTTCTCAGGCGGACGATAAATAACCCGATGGTCTATCAGGATGGGATTTGGAAAAACGACGGGCTTGGGGGGATTTGAACCCCCGACATTCAGCTTAGGAGGCTGACGCCATGTCCGGACTAGGCCACAAGCCCATACTATCGGAGTAAAAGTATTACTCATGAGAAGGTATAAGGGTATCGAGCATCCACCTTTTCCGGAAGCATGGATGTTGTTGCGGTTACGGAAGGAAAAACCCGGTTCTTCGTGCCCATACAGGATCCTCACCTCCAGTTCCCGCCGGGAAGCGGTCCGGTCTTTTATAACTCGCGCATGGAGTTGAACCGTGACGCTACCATCCTCCTGCTCTCCGTCCTCCGGCCGGAGGGTTATCTCGACGCAATGGGGGCATCCGGCGTCCGGGGGCTCCGGGTGGCGCACGAAGTCGGTATACCGGTGACGATCAACGACCGTAACGTCAAGGCGGTCGATCTGATCCGGCAGAACGTAGAGACGCTGGGTCTTGCCGCCGAGGTCACCAGGGAAGATGCAAACGCGCTGATGAGCGCAAGAAGGTTCGATGCGGTCGACCTCGACCCCTTCGGGACGCCGGCACCGTTCGTCGATTCCGCGGCACGGAGCGCTGTGAAGTATCTCTTCGTCACCGCCACCGACACCGCGCCCCTCTGCGGGGCGCACCTGAAAGCCGGCATGCGCCGCTACTTCTCCCGTCCCCGGAACACCGAGTATCACGCCGAGGTCGGCCTCCGGACGCTACTCGGGTTTGTTGCACGCGAGGTGATCAAGTACGACCGTGGCTTCGAGCCCCTCTTCTGCTACGCGCACGAACACTTTCACCGCCTGCACCTCCGTATCCGGTACGGGGCAGCGGCGGCCGACCGGACGCTTGCGCGGATAGGCTACGTGATGCAGTGTCCGCACTGCCTCTATCGTTCGGAGAGGACCGGGATGCTCCCGGAACCCGAGGCGTGCCCCCTCTGCGGCGCAGACCTCGTCCCGGTCGGCCCGCTCTGGACAGGGAGGATAGAGGACGACGCGACGCTCTCTCTGATGCAGGAGGCATTACCGGGGGTCACGGCCGGGACCGGGGCGCGGATCGCGCGGCTGCTCGATACCTGCCGTCAGGAGCTGGAGACCTCAAGCCACTACGACTACCACATTATTGCAAAAGCGTTGCGGGTCTCTCCCGGCGGGATCGGGACTGTCATCGAGCGGTTACACACGCTCGGCTACCAGGCGAGCCGCGCGCACTACTCAGGGACCGCCCTCAAGACCGACGCGCCGCTCCCGGTCCTCGAAAGCGTGATCAGCGGCGGGTGACGACGGTGAGGATGTCCTGGTCCTCGAGTTTGTGAGTGAGGCCGACGCGCTGCGCGTCGTGCTTGGCCGAGTTCCCCCAGACCTTTGCGTACCGGAACTTGTCCGCGAAGTCCCGGTGAAGGCGGTTGCAGACGTCCTCAACCGTCGCCGGGCTCCGGATGATCAGCGGCTCGTCCATATCCGCGGGGCCGCCGACCGGTTTTAAGTAGACCCGCATGAACCCCAGGTTATCGAATATGGCGTCTTTGAGGTCTTCGATGCGGTAGCCGCTGTGCGCCGACACCATGATCGGGGCTTCGTCGAACCGTTCGGTCAGTTCTCCCTCGATCTCCGTCCGCGTCTTCTGGTCGACCAGGTCCACCTTGTTGACCGCGATGAACGCAGGGACGTAGACCCGGTTGCCGATCATCGCGTCGATGAAGTCGTCCTGGGTGACGCCGTTGCGGATCAGGACATCGGCATTGACGATCTTGTTCTCTGCGAGGATTGCGCGGATATCCTCGAGATCGAGGTCGACGGCGCCGACGGTGTTCAGCCTGATACCGCCGCATCCCGCCTTCTTTATGGTGATATCGGGTTTTGGCCGGTTGATCCGAATGCCGGCGTCGTGGAGCTCGCGGAGAAGGACATCCACGTGCTTCTCGTTGAAGACGTCGACCAGGACCAGGATCAGGTCGGCGCTCCGGACAACGGCGATCACCTCTTTCCCGCGGCCCTTGCCCATAGCCGCACCGGCGATCAGGCCGGGGATATCCAGGATCTGGATCTTTGCGCCCCGGTGCTCCATTGCGCCCGGGATGACGGAGACGGTCGTGAAAGCATAGGCAGCCGTCTCGCTGATATCCGAGCCGGTGAGCCTGTTGAGCAGCGTACTTTTTCCAACTGACGGGAAGCCGACCAGGACGACGGTGGCGTCTCCCGACTTCTTCACGGAGTAACCTTCGCCCCCCCCGGAGGAGGCCATGGCCCGGGCTACCGCTTCATCACGAATTTTTGCAATTTTTGCCTTGAGGCGGCCGATGTGCTTGGAGGTCGCCTTGTTGTACGGGGTATTCTTGAGCTCGTCCTCAAGTTCTCGTATCTGCTCTTCGACACTGCTCATTGCTGCCGGTACAGATATGTGTGGCAGCTACTTATTGATGTCTATGATGGAAATCATCGTGCCGGGAGGAAATTTGAGCCAGGAAATGACTCCGATTGCCGGGTTAGCGGCAGGACCGGAGGGTGGGGGACATGAGAAAGACTTAAATAAAAATGTATCTAACTATTTAGAGCACGTTGGTGCGCGCTGCTATAGTGTAGACCGGCCAATCATGCAGGACTCTCACTCCTGCGACTGGGGTTCGAATCCCCATAGCAGCATTCCGTTTTTCCAGACTTCACTTCCGAGACATTCCCATGGACCAATCCCCCGACCAAGACGTTAAAACTCAGCGATATCTTGGCGATAAGGGCCTGATCATTCTGATCGCTCTCCTCTCCGCCTTCGTCCCGCTCTCGACCGACCTCTACCTCCCCGCCCTTCCCGGCATGGGGGATTACTTCGGCGTCTCCGCGACCCTCACCAACCTGACCCTGATCCTCTTCTTCATCTTCTTCAGCCTCGGCCTCCTCTTCTGGGGGCCGCTCTCCGATAAATACGGCCGCAGACCCGTCCTGCTCGCGGGGCTCGCCCTCTACATCGCCGCAAGTCTCGGGTGCGCCGCGTCGGGAGCGATCTGGCATCTGATCGTCTTCCGCATCCTTCAGGCCGCCGGGGGGAGCGCGGCCTCCGCGGTCGCGACCGCGATGGTAAAAGACGTCTACGACGGGAGAAAGCGTGAGTCGGTCCTCGCGCTCGTCCAGTCGATGGTCGTCATCTCGCCCGCCGTCGCCCCGGTCCTCGGCGCGTTCATGCTCCCCTACACATCGTGGCGGGGCCTCTTCGTGGCACTCGCTCTCATCGGGGTCGTCTCGATGGCCGGCGGTCTTCTCCTCCAGGAGACCATTCCCTCTCGGTATGCCGGCACCGTGGCGCAGTCCGTTCGCCGGCTCGGCGTCGTGCTCAAAAACCCCGGCTTCACCTCGCTCCTCATCGTCTTCTCGCTCGTGAGCACCGCATCGCTTGCGTTCGTCTCCGCCTCGTCGTACATCTACCAGGAGGGGTTCGGGCTCTCGGAGCAGGGGTACAGCCTCTACTTTGCCATCAATGCCGTCGCCCTGATTGCGGGCCCGCTCCTCTACCTCCGGCTCTCCCGGAACTTCAGCCGCAGGGCAATCGTCGGGGCCGGGTTTGCCGTCATGATTGCGGCAGGCCTGATCGTCTGCTTCTTCTGGAACCTGGGGCCTCTCATCTTTGCCCTCGCTCTCTTCCCGGCGTCCTTGATGGGGAGCGCTGTGCGCCCGCCGGGTGCATTCCTGATGCTCGACCAGCAGAAGGAGGACACCGGCTCTGCCGCCGCCCTGATCAACTGCTCAAGCCTCGTCTTCGGCAGCGCCGGGATGGTCCTCGTCTTCCTCGGCGGAAGCAGCCTTGCTTTTGCCCTCGGCGCGATCAACGTGGCCGTCGGGGCGGTGTGCCTCGCAGGGTGGGCGGCGATCGGGAGAAGGGAGGTGGTGAGGTGCTGAAGGGAGGCGTCCTTCGCGGCTCCCGAGTTATCCTGGTTTGATATCCTCGGATGAGCCCTCAGAATATCCCCACTGCTGAAGGCATCTCGGTCATCGCAGCTCCCGGGACGGCAGAGCCTCTGTAGGAGGACCGATTCCGGAGAAGATTGCCAAAAAAGCAACTGGCAAAATTAATGCCGCGTGAAGCCGAGTTTCTGAAAGGGGTTTTTCATGGGCCGGGATATTGATAAACAGTTCTCCAGTTGCTTGAAGCGATAGCAAAGCGTGAGAATACAACCGTTGAGATGCTGGGAAATACATTTGCATCTAAGGAGATCGAGAACAGAAGGACGTTTTACCGTCCAGATCTTTCCCAAACTCTGTGCGTGTGATATCTACCAGGAACAGAGAGCCACGGTTGCAGGAAACCTCCTCAAGATGCTCTCCCATACGGGAAACGTCCCCATCACCGAACTGGACCAGGTAGGCCTCGATCTCAGGAAGATGGACCTCTTCGAGGTTTTCATCCGCCTCTTCGCAAAGAACCTGCTGACTACGATAAAGAACTCGCTGAGAAGAGAGTACATCCGGAGCTCAGATGAACTCCATGTAATCCGGGGGCGGATAGACTTCCGGCACCACATAAACCCTGCTCGCATGCATATCATTCCCTGCCGGTATCACGAGCTCTCGGCCGACAGTCTCCTGAACCGAACCTTCAAGTATACCTGTTATCTGATGTCGAGGACAGCCTCTGACTTTACGACGATCCGGCTGCTCGGCGCGATCGTCAACCTCCTCGAGCCGGTGACGCTGACACCGATCTGCGTAGCAGAGATCGATCGCATCGCATACTCCCGTCTCAACCGCATCTTCGAGCCCTATATCCGGATGTGCAGGATATTCCTCTCGAACTCTTCCCTCACCCTGCAGGCTTCAGAAGTCGAATCATTCTCTCTGCTGATCCCGATGGAGAGGCTGTTTGAAGAGTTTATCGGTACAGTCCTTGCAGAAGACCCGGCCTACTTCTTCGGGCGGAATGTGCCGGTCAGATCGCAGGCAACCGTGGGCAGGCTTGCCAGGGATGCGAACGGGGCTGAACTCTTCAGCATGAGGCCGGATATCATCGTCGGGTGCCCGCAGATCGAGGCCGTCATCGATACCAAGTATAAGCAGCTGGACACGGCCGATCGGAAAGCAGGCATCTTACAGGCAGATCTCTATCAGATGTATGCATATGCAGCGAAGACAAACGCCAGGAGATGTATGCTCCTCTATCCGGAAGTACTCCTCAAGCAGAAGCAGGACTTCTTCCTCACAGTGCGCTCTCTGGAGGGGATGGACGTGGACATTTTGCTCATGATCCGGGCTATCCGACTCTCCCACGACCTCAACCGTCGGGAGGGATGGGAAGCGTTCCATAGCGAAATCCGGGAGATTGTCAGGCCCCTTATCGCGAAGCAGAATCCCCTGGCGACAGGGGGAGCGGCAGAGCTAACGCATAGGTGTAATCACCTTGCCATGAGCATGCCCGTAAAGCGGAAATGACGCCGCTACATCACATCGCTGTGCTGTAAGGGGTCAATAGACAGCAGCCCCCGTCAGGGCGGGGTAGTTGACTCGCTAACGGTATCAGTTCTCCGCTTGCGGTGCCGGCTCCCGGACGGACAGCACAAAGATCCCGCAGACTGCTGTAGCGATCAGGAAACTCACGAAGAATCCCGGGCCAAACCCGGCGGCGGCAACAATGATCCCGGTAATCAGGGGCCCTGCCGAGTGCCCGATGTCCATGATCGACGACAACGCCCCCATCGAGGCCCCCATCTGCTCTTTTTCTGCAACGTCTGCGACGTATGCACTGGTCGCAACCGTAGAGAGCGACATACCCAGAGCGAGAAGGGAACTTATGAGGAGAAACGTCGTAAACGTCGATGCAAACGGGATAACGGCAACCGAGCCCCCCAGGATGAAGAGTCCTACGACGATCTGGAGACGTTTGTCGACCTGGTCGGCGAGCCTGCCGAAGACTGGTTTCGACACCGCGATGATCAGCGTCTGGGCAGCGAATAGGATCCCCGCCTGGTACGCACCCATCCCCCGGGAGAGCAAGACGAGCGGCAGGAACGTCTCGAACGCCCCGAAGGCAAAGTAGGTCGCCATATCCACGAGTGCCGTTGCCCGCAGTCTCCGGTTCGTGAAGAACGTTACAAAGCTTCTGCGAAACGCCGAGAACGGGAGGACCTTCAGGGGGCCCGGAGTATCCTCCCGGTAGAGCAGGATCAGGATAACTGCCGGCACTGCGGCAATCGCCGCAGTGAGGTAGACCATCCGATAAGGGATAATTCCGGGGTAAACGATGAAGAACGATATGATAGCCCCGCCGACGAGCGGGGCAAGGGTCCTCCCGATCAGCGTTGCGGAAGAATACTGCCCGAGCACCTCCCCCTTCTTCCCGGGAAACCGTACTGCAATCATCGCAGCGATCACCGGCCCGAGGATTGCGGTTGCCATCCCGTGGAAGAACCGGACCGGGATCAGCCAGAGCGGGTCGGTGATGAAGAGGTAGAGCAGAGGCGCCGAGAGGAATACCGCTCCGGATGCGATGAGCAGCCTCCTCTTCCCCAGGTGATCCGAGAGGACCCCCACCGGGAACGAGAAGAGGATACCGGCGAGCGGGGAGACTGCCGCAACGAGACCGATGACCGCATCGCCGGCACCCAGGGCCTGAGAGAAGAGGGGCAGCACCGGGTTCTTCGAGATGGTCGTCGAGAAGATTGCAAAGAACCCGATCAGAAAGAGACCGTACATTGCGTCCGGTGCGGAATGGTGCCCGACCATGGTTCTTATCGCTGGAGATCTCTTCCGCGAGCGGGCTTATACGTTGCGATTGACGGGGAAGGGTCTCTGCATGACCTTCCGGACAGCACACCCCTGCAAGAATCGGGCACGATATCCCATCTCCCGGACGGCGGTTTTTCAGCGAAGATCCCGGCCCCCGCGGCCGGGCATCCACGGGAGAGACCTCACGCAGGACACACGAATGGCGGATTTATCTCAATGGTCCAGGCAATTCCGCCAAAATCTGCTGAGATCCGGCACCTTCTGGCGGTATTTATCATGTTGAATCATTACAAAACCTATAAAGCACATATGAGACCACGCTTTACAGTTCATTCCGACCTACTGGTTTTGCTTTCCCGGAAACGGCCCATCGTTCAGGGAACATGAACTCGCAGGATCATAAAGACACCTGAGTAGAGATACTCAAAGACATGAGGAGACAACCATGGTCAAAAGAATGCTGAGTGAATTCGAGTCGTACGATCTCCTGAAACAGTACGGTGTACCAGTACCCGAACATGCCATCGTCAAGACCCCTGCCGAAGCGGGCAAAGTGGCGGAGAAGATAGGTTTTCCGGTCGTTATGAAGATCCACTCGCCACAGATCGTCCACAAGAGCGACGCCGGTGGTGTTATCGTCAGCATATCGTCAAAACAGTCCGCGGAAGAGGCGTTCAATAAGATTGTCGCGAACGCGAAGGCGTATAACCCCGATGCCGAGATCAAGGGCGCCATCGTCGAGCAGCAGGCGGCACCGGGGCTTGAGCTCATCATCGGGGGGAAGACCGATCCGGCGTTCGGGAAGGTGCTCACCTTCGGTATGGGGGGGACGCTCGTCGAACTGATGAAAGACGTCACCCTGCGTATCCTCCCCGTCACTGAAGAGACGATACGGGAGATGATCCGGGAGATTAACGGATACCCGATAATCAAGGGCTACCGGGGATCGAAACCGAGGGACGAAGAGACGCTTGTTCAGGTAATTTGGGCGATCAACCGCTTTTTTTCCGAGAACACCAACATCGTCGAGTTCGATATCAACCCGGTCAGGCTCTACGAGTCCGGCGCCTGCATCGTCGACGCCCGGATCTTCGTCGACGACGAAGCCGTCGAAAAGGTAGCCAAAGAGCGACCGTTCGTGCCGATCGAGTATTTCACACCCCGTTCCATAGCGGTTATCGGCGCGTCCTCCGAACCCAAGAAGATGGGATACGCCGTGATGCACAACCTCCTTCACTTCCCGGGGCAGCTCTACCCGGTGAACAACAAGCGCCCGGAGGTCCAGGGGCTCAAAGCCTACACCTCCATCCTTGAGATCCCGAACCCCGTCGATATGGCGGTCATCACCGTCCCGGCAAAACACGTTCCGAGCGTGATCGAGGAGTGCGGTCAGAAAGGAGTCTCCATGGCGATCATCATAACGGCCGGGTTCAAGGAGATGGGCGAGGGAGGAAAAGCCCTCGAAGAACGGGTCCTCGCGATCGCAAAGGGCTACGGGACGCGGATCGTGGGACCGAACTGCCTCGGGTTGATCGTCCCCCCGAAGGGCATCGACACCACCTACGTCCACGAGTCCCCGAAACCCGGCAACATCGCCTTCATCTCCCAGAGCGGCGCCATCGTCAACACGGTCGTGGACTGGAGCATCAGGCAGGACATCGGTTTTTCCGCCGTCGTCTCGGTGGGCAACCAGGCGGACCTCAATTTCATCGACTTCCTCAGGTTCGTGGAGCGTGACCCCAAGACCAAGGGCATCATCCTCTACATCGAGGAGATCCAGGATGGCAAGACCTTCATGAAGGTGGCGAGCGAGGTCGCAAAGACCAAACCCATCGTGGCGATCAAGTCCGGTTCGTCCGAGAAAGGACAGGCGGCGGCCTCGTCCCATACCGGTTCGCTCTCGGGCTCCTACGACGTCTACATGGAGGCGTTCCGCGAGTCCGGCGTGATTCCCGTCCACACCCTGACCGGCACGTTCCAGGTCGCAGAGATGCTCTCGCTCCCGAAGGGCTACCCCCGCGGCAAGCGGGCGGTCGTGATCACGAATGCCGGCGGGTTCGCCGTGCTTTCCTCCGACTACGCCGAACGCTACGGCATCGATCTGATCACCCTGCCGCCGAAGGTCTTGAAGGAACTCAACGAGATCCTGCCCGATTTCTGGAACAAGAACAACCCGATCGACCTCCTCGGCGACGCCAACGAAAAGCGATTCGAGCAGGTATTCAGCGTCCTCGCCAGGCACCAGGACTGCTGGGACATCGCGTTCGTCGTCGGGTTCCCCAACCTCGTCATCGGCTCCGAGCAGCTCGCAAACCAGATCATCGGGTTCTCAGGAAATACCGAGAACATGATCGTCTCAACGCTCCTCGGCGGCGGGTCCATGGACCGGGGCCGCAAGATCCTCAGAGAGAACGGCATCCCGCTCTTCGATGAACTCGACTTCACCTTCCGGGTGATGGGAAGAATCCTCTGGCAGAGATTCCGGTAAGGCTTCTCCCGGGACGAACACCTTTTTTAGCCGGCGGTCATTCCCCGCCCTCACCGGGCACCACTCGCCCATCCCTCCGCCAGACCACCAGGAACGACGAGAGGACGACCAGAGTGTAACTGGCCCAGAAGAGCGGAATGGCCGTACCTGAACCCGATCCCCCGGAGGCGAGCCGCACGATGCCGACAGTCATCGATACCAGAACGGCCGCGATCACGATGAGGACCGGTGCTATCCGGACCCGGGCGGACCCCGACGCCACCTTCGGCGTCACGACGAACGGCAGCTGCTTTCCCGAGACGGCGTACCATATCCCCCGGGCGTAGACGAAGGCGAGCGTGTTGAAGATCGCCTGCGAGAGAGCGAGGTCACGCAGGGAGTACTGCCGTTCGCGGATGCTGATGATGACCTGGATCGCGATCACCACGGCGAGCACCACGGCAAAGACCGGGGGGAGCCAGACAGGCAGGATCGGGACACCGAAGATCAGCGTGGCGACGGGGAGAAGAAAGAGCACCACGTTCACCCCGCCGAGCAGGTAGATCGAGACGGTCACGATGAACTCAAGCCACTGTACCGGGGCCATGCTCCCGGGGTGCATCACGAGTTGCCGGAGGATGGTCCCGAGGAGCCTGGTGTTGCCGTATGCCCAGCGGAGTTGCTGCGTGAAGTACGCGGCGAGGTTCGGCGGCGCGATGCCTTCCGCGTAGACGACGTCGAGAAATACTCCCCGGCGTCCGCAGAGGTGGAAGAGGAAGGACGTGGCGATGTCCTCGGCGATGCTCATCTCGTCCATTCCCCCGATGGCAACAAGGTGGCTCACCCGGAAGATGCAGTTTGAGCCCGTCAGCATGGCGGTGTCGTTGGCGGAGAGCCCCCTGCAGACGTGTTTGTTGTAGATATGCTGCTGGTACGAGAACGTGACACTTATCGAGTCATTCCGCTCCGACCGGAAGAACTGGGGGGTCTGGATGAAGGAGACGGAGGGGTCGGCATCGAGGACCGGGATGAGGTCAGCCAGGATCGCCGGCTTCACCTTCTGATCGGCGTCGATGACCATGAGGTAGGGTGTATCGGCGCCGAGGAGGGAGACGGCATGGTTGATCGCCCCGGCCTTAAACCCCCCCCTATGGTTGCGGTGGACGTAGCGGAGGCGGTACCGGCGACAGATATCCTGCATCGATACGCGTTTCTTCTCATCCGTGGAGTCGTCAAGAAGGAAGATGCTGACGTCCGGATAGGCAATCGCCGTGCATGCCCGAGCACAGGCCTCGACCACATCGGGCTCTTCGTTGTAGACAGGGATGAAGACTGCAACGCGAGGGAGGAGTCCGTCGGATCGTTGTGGCGCTATGGGATGTCCAGAGTAGGCGTAGAGCGAACGGAGGAGGTGATCGGCGTAACTCACGAACTGGATCACCCCGAACGCGGTGACAACGACCAGGAAGGCCGAGAGGAGTCTCGCAACAAGTCCCCATTCCGCTCCGGCGAGGATGAGGTGCAGGTCCCGGAGGAGGACGAACGCGAGCAGCGCCATGAGCGTGGCGGTAAAGAGCGAGATACGTGTTGCCGTCTTCATGGAGGGTCCACCGTTGTCCGGATAAGCACGCGTGCGTACGACGCCTTCGCGGTTGTACGGAGATCCGGTCATGACCGGGGTACCGGGGCGAGGTTCCTGGCGCGCGATGCGGTTCAGGTAGCATCCATCATACCGGTGCATTTAAAGGTTGTGGCGAGAGGTGCGCCGGGGGTTTCGGAGCGGTCCTTTCAGGTGGGTCTTCAGGCTGTCGGGAATAATCGTCGAAATACTCGTGCTCAAGCCGGATCTCCGGGCATGATAGGGTTGGGTCGTATCCGGGCACCCGAACCGCACACGTCGGGCAGAGACGCGGGAGAGCGCTCTGCCGTATGACCGCCGGCCGCCGTAACTATGAAATAGATTGCTTTCCTTCTGACAACTGATAACTATGGCTGCACAGAAGATGGCAACGACGCCGTTGAAGAAGTATGAACTGCCGCCCCTGCCCTATGCGCCCGACGCTCTCGAGCCGCACATCTCAAAAGAGCAACTTTCCCTCCACCACGACAAGCACCACCAGGCATACGTGACCGGGGCGAACGCGAACCTTGAGAAGCTGGAGAAGGCACGGCAGGAAGGCGCCGAGCTCGACATGAAAGCACTGTTAAAGGAACTCTCCTTCAACATAGGCGGTCATGTCCTGCACACCCTTTTCTGGCCGACCATGGCACCGGGAGGCAAGGGCGGCGGCGGAACCCCGACCGGTGCCCTTGCAGAAAGGATTGACCGGGAATGGGGTTCCTTCGACCGGTTCAAGGCCGAGTTCACAAAGACCGCCGCGAGCACCGAGGGGTCCGGCTGGGCGGCGCTGGCCTACGACGCCATGACGGACCGCCTGGCGATCATGCAGGTCGAGAAGCACAACAACAACGTCTACCCTTCGTTCCCGCTCCTGATGGTGCTCGATGTCTGGGAGCACGCCTACTACGTCGATTACAAGAACAACCGGGCCGGGTTCATCGACGCGTTCTGGAACGTCGTGAACTGGGATGTCGTGAGCAAGAGACTGGAAAACCTCTAACCTTTTTTTCCCTCCACGAGCCCGCACCCGGCTTCTCACTAAAGATGCCTCCGGGGCAGTCACCGTTTCTCTATACCGGGCGGGTCGGGGGAGGAAGCGTCGCGTCGGGGGGAGAGGTGGCTCTCTCACTGCATCTATCACAATCTTTATGTGGTCCCCTTCGGATCGTAGTCAAACGTCGTTGTCAATAAAGGGGGGGACCAATGAACCGATACTGCAGGCCGTATACCGCCATCCTTAGATATCCGGGCTCTTCAAGGGGAGGGCCGACCGGTAGCCCTCATGTACGGGCAGCAGGGGCCAGAGACCCCTGCACCTCATCATGTCATACTCCGGACCCGTTTTCATGGGTAGATCTGGCCGGCGCAGGGATCGACCATGCTCAGTAAAGCTCTCCCGGCAGACGAGCGGATCCGGGACGCGATCACAGCGGGGGCGATACGTCACCTGCTGCGCGAAGAGGACCCACGGCTCCGGAACTTCCAGCTCTGCAACGCATGCGGCTCCTGCACGCCCTACTGCACGGCACAGATCAACGATCCCGGGACGGAGAGAGACTGGGGATACCTTGCACGGAAGGTGACCGCCGCCCTCCAGGCAGGTAGGTGCCCGGATATCGACCTCTCCGACTGCGTCCAGTGCTATTCCTGTGAGACTGCCTGCCCACGATCCGTCAGCATCGGTGGGATCATCAACGCGGTATACGAGGCGGAGCATGCGCAGCCGCTCTTTAGAAAAATGCTCCTCGACCGGGGGTGCCTCCCCCCTCCCGCCTTCCTCCCGCTGTACACCGGCAGGGGCCGGTTCAGGAAGTTCGTCGCAAAGGCCGCCCTGCGCCCGTCCCCGGTGGATGCGAGGGCCGTCGACGAGGTCCGGAAGATGCTGCTCCACCCCGTCCGGGCATCGACGTTCTCCCATCCAGGCGGGCACGTGCCAGAACGGCCCTCCGCCCCCCCGGATCGAGTCGTTCACCTCACCTCCTGCTGCGCCTTCAACTACCCGGGCTCCGACCTCTCGCAACGGGCGATCCTCACCTCGCTCGGGATCCGGTATGAGACCTCCGGGATGCAGACCTGTTGCGGGGGAGCGCCTCATTACATGGGCAGCGCAGGGTTTGCGGACCGGCTGCTCCTCACCGCCCGGAACCTCAGTGTCTTCCAGGATACGCCCGGAGCGGGCGACGAGATCGCTATCACCGGGATATGCCCGACCTGCAGCGACTCGTATGCGTCCACACTGAAGCTGCTCTCCGGGAACGGGAACAGAGCGGCGGTGAACGAGGTGCTGGGCCGGATCGGACGGCATGTGGGCGATCCGGGGGTCTTCCGGGTCGCAAACATACTCGACCTCTACCCTCTCTATCTTGACGAACTCCGGCGGCTCGTCGAGACGCGGCTATCGAGGCTGCGCGTCGGGGTGCACGTCAGCTGCCACTACCGGAAGATGAACGGCAGCCTCGCCGTCCCGCCGGGGCTGCGGGACCTTGCGGCGGTCACCGGGGCGAAGGTCGTCAGGAGCGAGATGGAGCACTACTGCTGCGGCGGGGTCAAGAACCTCTTCGACCGGCACCTGACGTTCCCTGTCGAGGGACTCTCCCGATTAAACCAGATGGTCTACCAGGACTTCGTGCAGCAGCATCTGGACGTGATGGTCGTCGACTGCCCGGGGTGCGAGCTGGTCTACGACCACATGGGGGTGCCGGTACTTCATATTACCGAGCTCCTCGCGCTCTCGCTGGGTGCCGACCCCCGGGAGACGGTCCGTATCCAGGGCCACCTGACATCGCTCAAACCGGCACTCGGCCGGATCGGGCTTTTGTAACCCCCGGCAACGGTGAGCAGAGGGGCGCCGGCCCCCGGTGCTCTCCCTCCGCCGCACGGAGAGCATGCAGCCTCCAGAAGGACGAGAGGTGCGCATACATTGGCCCACCAGAACCACCGGCAATCCGGCTTTAAGAGGGTTATTACCGCAAATCTCTTATCTACAGGAATATGAGTTTGTTTACATAATTTCCACCGAATAATATTCTTGAGGGGCAAATTCATATGAGCATTGTAGATTCGGTGTCTACTCAACCGGAAGAGACGTTTCAGATCCTCGACGAGCCGGGTGTGGGCATCTTTGTGCTCAATCGGGATATGCAGGTGACCTGGGTAAACGCTTACGCCAGGGAGATCCTCTCGGCCAACGAGGATGAACTCCTGGGATCCGATATCTGCCAGGTCCTCGATACTCACCTGATGCCGCTCGTAGACGAGGAGGAAGAGACAGGGAAACTCCTCGCCGCGGTTGGTGCCGGAGACGAGGTGCCCTGCCTCGACCTCCGGGTGCAGGACGGCCAGGGAGAGGCACGCCGCTACGTCTACTCTAGTCGGCGGCTGAACCGGGAGCCGTTCGCAGGGATGTGGGTGCTCCGGATACGGGACGTCACCGGCAGGAAAACGAGCGAGCGGCTGCTCTCCGCAAACAGACAACTTCATATCCTTAACCAGATCATGGGGGTATCCGCATCGTCCCTCTCGCTCGACGAGCTGCTTGAGGCGTCCCTCTCAAAGACGCTGGACCTGATCGGCTTCGATATCGGGCTGACCTGCCTCCTGAACCCGGAGAGGACGCTCGCGCTGACGCGCTACCACCACGCCGTCCCGGCGGAGTTCCTCGCCCGAAACAGGGCGATAAAAGTCCACCACTGGCCCTGGAACTTCGTCTTTATTGCCGGGCAGCCGCGCTATCTTGAACTCTGCAGCGAGCCGGGCACGATCGAGCGAGATATCCTTGCATCGCTCGGGGTCGCCACCCTTGCCTGCATCCCTATCCTTGCGGAGTCAGTCGTGGTCGGCGCGCTCTTTCTCGGGAGCAGGGAAAGAGATAGACTGCAGGATGAGGAGCGCCGCCTTCTTGAGTCAATCGGGAACGAGATCGGCTCGGGGGTCCTCCGGAGCATGCTCCACAAGCGGCTGGAGGCAGCCCACCGCGAGACGAACCTCTACCTCGACATCATGACCCACGACATCAAGAACGCGGGGAACGTCGCGAGCCTCTACTGCGACCTCTTGCTCGACATGCTCGAAGGAGACGCCGCAACATACGCGAAGAAACTCAAGGAGAGCGTCAGGAAGAGCACGGGCATCCTCCAGAACGTCTCGACGATCCGCCGCATCCACCAGGAGCCGCCCGAACTCGCACCGGTCCACCTCGGCCACGTCATCAGGGCCGGGCTCGACCGCACCCCGGACACGAGCGTCTCGTTTGAGGGGGCGTCGGCCGAGGTCTGGGCCGACGACCTGCTCCCTGAGATCTTTACGAACCTCATCGGGAACGCCGTTCAGTTCGGCGGACCGGAGGTCGGGATCACGATCCGGGTGGAGGACTCTCCCGAAGAGGACCAGATGGTAGTGGTCTCGGTGGAGGATACCGGCCCCGGCATCCCCGACGGGATGAAAGAAGCCGTCTTTGACCGGTTCAACCGGGGCTACGGAGAAGGGCTCGGCCTCTATATCGTCGGGATGCTCGTTACGCGCTACGGCGGCAGGGTCTGGGTTGAAGACCGGCTCCGCGGGCGGCCGGACGAAGGGGCGTCGTTCCGTTTCACGCTGCGCGAGGTGGTCCGCACGGGGACCGACGAGACGGCGTGAAGGTGTTCTTCACGCTGCTGCCGCTGCAGCCTGCCTACCCCTGAGCCCTGTGGTATAGCGGCGCGCCCAGGCGTACCCGAACACCGCACCGACCGCGTTGCCCGCCGCGACCCCCCACCAGACGCCGGAGAGGCCGAACCCGAGTTCGATCGCAAAGACCCAGACGAAGAGGGCCGAGAGGACGACGGTCTGCAGGACCGTGATCGTGAGCGACCGTGCGCCGAGCCCCGTCCCCTGGAAGAACGACGCCGAAACGAACCCGAACCCGATCATCGGGTAGACCAGGCTCATCACCCGGAGGTAGGTTGTCAGTTCCAGGGTTATCCCGGCACCGTCGCCCGGCGCCGCAAAGAGTGCGGCGATCTGGGGGGCGAAGACGAACATCCCCACCGCGAGGCCGAGCCCGATGAAGACCCCGAGCCTGACGGCGTAGAGGAGGGCGGACTCCATCCGGGCATACGCCCGGGCGCCGTAGGTGGCGCCGGTGACCGCGACCACTGCCGAGGATATGGCGAGGATGGGGGTTAAGCCGATGCTCACGATCCGCCACCCGGTCGAGTAGACCGCGACGCCGTCCGTGCTCGATATCAGGACGATGACGCCGTTCAAGACCAGAGTCATCAGGGCAAGCGAGAGCTGCTCGACGGCGGCAGGGAAGCCGACCCGCAGGATGTCGCGGGTGGCCCCGGCGTCGGGGACGAACTCCCTGAGGTGAAGGGAGACATAGGTATCCCGCTTCACGAAGAGCCAGTAGACCATCGGGACGGCGGCGATGACCTCGGCGATGATCGTCGCCCAGGCTGCGCCGCCGATCCCCAGATGAAGGGTGTAGATCAGGATCGGGTCGAGGACGACGTTTGCCACTGCTCCGAGCGCCATGGCGTACATCGCCCGTTTTGCGTCCCCTTCCCCGTGCATGAGCGCGTAGGCGATCTCGCCGAAGAGGAGGGCGAACGTCCCGAGGAAGAGGATCCGGGCGTACTCGGTGGCAAGGCCGGCGGCACTCCCCGCCCCCATCAGGACGAAGATCTCTTCGGCGAAGAGGGAGAGCGGGATGGTGACGGCGACGGCGAGGACGGTCATCAGGAGGATCGTGTGCATCGCGACGCTGCTCGCGCCGGGCCGGTTGCGGGCGCCGATCATCCGGGAGAGCGCCGCTTCACCGCCGGTGCCGAGGCCGGTCGCTAACCCGATGGTTATGATGGTAAGCGGGAATGAGAACCCGACGGCGGCAAGAGCATCTGCACCGAGGCCCGAGACCCAGAACGCGTCGACGGCGTTGTAGAGGGTCATGAGGGTCATCGCGACCATCATCGGCAGGGAGAGCCGGATGATAGCGGTCTTCGGATCGGCGAGGAGGAGTTTTGTTCCTTCTGTCTCGTTCTGGTTACTACTTGATGGTGTGTCTTCTTCTGAGTCGCTGGTTGGCATACATATCGCCTGCTGGCGTGCCCACGCCGCGGCTTCCCGGTCGAATCCGGGAGCGGTTGTAGGGGGGCTGGGACGCCGTGCCGTTCTGTGGCTACTGATTGTCAGGTCCGCCCGGTACCGGTGGCCGAACTGAAAACGGCCTTTAAGGGATTATTTCCATCACCTGATTTCCGGGCGGCATACGACAATACAAGAGAAATATGAGCGCGGATTGGTAAATATACCTTTGTTCCGGGGAAGGGGGGCTCACCCCCGGGAAGGGGCAAAAAAGGTTCAACGGGCGGGCGACGCTGCGATCGCCGCCGCCCCCCGCTTCTTCACGGCACGGTCGTAGAGAATCCAGTTCTCTTCCCACTCCGGATTCCGGTCATGGAACTGCTCGAGCACCCGCCGCCGGATCTCGCCGGTAGGCATCCCGTCGTAAGCGACCCGTTCGATCGCCTCCCCGATCGCCCGGGCATCCTCCGGCGGTGCGCCTGATTTGAGCGCACTCACGATCACCTTCTCCCGCACGAACGGTTCTCGCCTGCCATCAGCCTTGACAACATCGACCACCTCATACACCTCCAGGTGGTGTCCCGGGTCCGCCCGGGGGTATTAAGACTTACGGTCAGGCCCGTGCCCGGGTCCCCGCACGCCGCCGTAGACGATGACGTTCCTGATGCCCCGGGCCCCGAGCATGCGCATAGCCTGCTCGATGAGGAGGTCGGAGGCGAAGACCCGGTCGGCCATTCTCTTCGTCCCCGCGGCGGCCAGGAGTTCCCGGCCCATCGCCGACCGCCACGCCCGCTCGTAGGCCTCGAGGGGCTCGCCGGCGAGCAGGTGGCGTGCGGTGGCAAGTCCGGCGAGCCGCCCGCAGATCATGGCGGTCGCGATCCCGCCGCCGTTCGAGGCGACGACCTGCCCCGCGGCATCCCCGACGGCGAGGACGTTGCCGCGGACCGTCGTCTGGATGGGACCGGAGACGGGGACGAACCCGGCCTGGACGTCCCGGGCGGCAAACCCATGCTGCGAAAGGAACGCCCGGAGGAGGACGGGGACCGGCGGCGCCGGACGTTGCACGCCGAGCCCGACGTTCGCGCACCCCCGCTTCGGGAAGATCCACGCGTAGCCTCCGGGGGCGACGCGGCTCCCGAAGAAGATCCGGAGGCGGTCGCCGAACTCCCCGTCGACCCGGCAGGTGATGGCGGGGGCGAGGACCGCGCTCCGCTCCATCCCGGCAAAGCGGCAGACCCGGGAGAGTGGGCCGTCTGCAGCGATCACGATCCTGGCTTCGACATCGCCCCGGCTGGTCCGCACCCGGCGCCCCTCCCGGCCGAGGAACGTGGTCTCCGGCGCGAGCGCGGCGCCCGCACGGACGGCCGCATCCGCGAGGTGCCGGTCGAAGGCATCCCGGTCGACGGTATACCCATCGAGATCGAACCCGTACTCCCGGCCCTGCGGGGAGACGGCGATCATGCCCCGGATCGCCCGCCTGACCTGCCCGGGATCGACCGGGAAGAGTTCGTCGAGACCCGGGGCGTTCGGGAGCGCTTCCGCGAGCACCGCAGGGGATGCGTTGAACTCCCCGCAGCAGACGGGGGTGCCGATCTCCTTCTTCCTGTCGATCAGGAGGACGTCGAGCCCCGTCTCCGCCGCGTAGCGTGCGGCGGTGCTGCCGGCGGGGCCTGCACCGACGACGAGGAGATCGCACCGGTCCTGCATCGGTGCTCCCGTAGGAGCAGCGGGATATAAAAGGGTGGGGTTATTGGCCGCTACGACTCTTCAGCCGCGCGATCCGCTCAGCGACCCGCTGCCGGGCCGCCTCGGTCGCCTCGACGTCCCGGCGGACCGTCATCTCCAGGATATCCCCCTCCCGGGCATCGCCGGGGAGGAGGGCGACGGGGAGGGTGAAACGGACCGACTCGTCCTCGCGGAGGAGGAGGACGGCGAGTCCCTCCTCGACCCGGTCGAGGCTGACGCAGAAGGTCGACTCCATCTTCACCCCTCCAGGGTGCTGACGACTGTCCCGTTCGCGTCGGCGAGCGTGGCGGTGTCGCCGTCGTTGTTCCAGACCGCACTCGACCGGCCCCAGTAGAGGTCGGTCGCGGTGTCGTTGCCGCTCCCAGAGTGGACGGTGACATCGGCGCCCGAATCAAGGGTGAAGACCGGGAAGGTGTAGGTGTTCCGCATCCCCTCGTCGGCGATCGTCCAGCCGGTGAGGTCGACCGGCTCCGAAGCCCCGTTCGTGACGGTGACCCATTCCTCCTGGAGGTCAAGCGCCGCGATGGAGACGCGGGTGGCGGCCGCCGTCGGTGCCGGCGTCGCTACCGGGGTCGGGGTCGGGGTCGCAGTCGGAGTCGCCGCCGCAGGCGTCAGGGTGGCGGCCGGGGCCCCACCGGCCGTAACGGAGAGCGTCCGCCCGTCGGTGGCGACGACGACCGTCCCGTCAAGGTCGGTCCGGTAGATCCTCGAGCCCGTTGCCTCGATGCGTTCGACCGCCTCCTCGTGCGGGTGGCCGTAGTCGTTCCCTTCCCCGACATGGATTACGCTGATCGCAGGGCTGACTGCGGCGAGGAAATCGGCCGAAGATCCGTGCTGGCTCGCGTGGTGGCCGACCTTCAGGACATCGGCATTCAGATCGAGCCCCGCCTCCATCATGCTCTCCTCCGCAGGCTTCTCAGCATCGCCCACGAGAAGATAGGAGATGCCACCATAGGTGACCTTCAAGACGACCGAGTCCTGGTTGATGTCGCCGATCGGTTCCGCGGCCGGGTTCAGGACCAGGACCTCAAGGTCGGGGGCGAGGGGAACCGTCTGCCCGCGTTCGGCGGCCGTATACGGTATCCCCTGCTCCTCGACCAGGACAAGCAGGTTCTCATAGGTCGCGGTGGGGTGGACCTGTGCGGCATCGACGAACTCACCGACCGGGAAGGCCGAGATGACGTCGGGAAGCCCGCCGATATGGTCGGAGTGCGCATGAGTCGCCACCACCACATCGAGTCGGTCGACGTTCTGCTCCTTGAGATATGCGACGACACGCTCTCCCATCCCGCGTTCGCCGGCATCGATGAGCATGGCCTTATCGCGGAACAGAAGAAGGGTCGAGTCACCCTGGCCGACGTCGATGAAGTGAACGGCGAGGTCTCCGGAGGTCCCCGGGATGATCTGGGGCTGATCTCCTTTGACGAAGCAGCCGGCAGTGAGCAAACAAGCTATGATGCAGGCACAGAATGCGATGCTGGACAGGTATCTGGGTATGAACGACATGCTGCTCAAGAGGTATCGGACTCCCGGGTATAAGTACGCTGGGGTTTGGCGGAAAAACATTCAAAAGGGAGATTCACCGGGGGTAGACGGCCCATTCCAGATACGCGGCCAACCACCAGAGGAGGAGATAGAAGGCGCCGGATAAGGAAACGCACAGGATAGAAAGGGTGCGCAGGAATAGAAAGGGTGATATGTGTCGACCGGCACCTCTTATCTGTAAGAGCATGAAAGAGACAGCCCCTCTCAAGATCTACAATGAGTTCCACGGCGACATTCAGGCGATCTTTCGGTCGAGACTGCTGACGCAGATACTGCTTGTCCTCGGGGACGGGACCAAACCTCTCTCGGTCCTTCGTGATGTCACGGGGAGTTCGTCGCAAGCGCTCATCCCAAAGATCCGGCAGCTCGAGGCCTTGCATTACGTCGAGTCGGTGCGGGGCGACTACGCGCTCACCCCTATGGGCAGGCTCGTCGAACCGGAGATTGGGCGGCTTGCGGCGCTTATGGGGGTATTCCAGCGTCATCGGGAGTTCTGGGTCGAGCACGAGATCGAGGGCATACCACCCGGTTCCCTGATAGAGATAGCCCATCTGTACAATGCGGAAGTGATAAGGGACGTTGAGGAGGATATCTTCGCCGTGTACGCAACTTTTTTGAGCATACTCAAGAAAGCTTCGTGGATCCACGGTGTATCGTCGGTTATGAGCCCGGTCCATGCAAATGTGATTACAGAGGCAATTCTGGACGGGAAAGAGGTTGAACTCATCGTCTCCCAGGAACTTGCTCCCAGACTGATCGATGAGCAGTATAGCGCTCTGCGGAGGGCTGTAAATGGACATACCAATTTCAGAATATACATCTCCTCCGAGCCAATCCGCCTTGGGATGACGGTGACTGACGCATATCTATCGTTAGGCCTGTATAAATATGATACGAACTCCTATGATGCCGCCACGGACTTCGTCAGCACCGACACGGCGGCGGTTGCCTGGGGCGAGCGACTCTTCAAGCGCTATAAATCGACCGCCAGAATACTGCAAGTGTCCCCGGAATAACCTATTTTTCGATCTCCAATATCCGGCGACCGACTGAGATCCGTGGTAGCGTGATCGCTCCACGGCCGGCCAGGGATAACAGATCTTCTCGAATACAGCCATCCCCCTCAAGTACCGTTACTACCGGCCAGGGACAAGCCGGAACAGAGTGTGACCACTCAAGGTAGCGGAGGTACACCTCGCATGCTCACGCAATCTCTCCGGAGCACCGCGCTCAGGCACCCGCATTAATCGAACTGATGAATCTTCATCATCGTAAGAAATGTTCACATCATTTATCACAAATAATTCATGTTCAGATTCGTCAATCAAACCGACCTGATTCAATCAATCTTCCAGGCCTCCATCCACTTCATCGTGTACAGCTCCCTGTACCTCTCTGTCGCAGGAGCGGCGATGGTATACATTTCATGCCTCCTGCAGGGCCTCCCCTTCGACCCGGTTGCCGCAGTAATAGTAATGCTCGGCACGTTTGCCATTTACAACCTCAACCGCAAGACCGACGAGGACGAAGACGCCATAAACCACACCGAACGGTATGTTTTCACAGAAAATTACGGATCCATCCTCTTTTGTTCGGCAGTCGGCACCTACGCCCTTGCCCTCTGTTTCTCAGCTCTCCAGGGGTTCGGCAGCCTTCTGATCGCTGTGGTCCCCCTGGCTGCCGGGATTGTCTACAGCGTACCCCTCTTTCCCGCTCGGTTCGGCTTCCGGCGATTGAAAGAAATACCCGTCATGAAAAGCCTTGTTGTCGCATTCTCCTGGGCCGTTCCCCCGGCCCTTCTGCCGGTCTGTCACGCCGCCCTTCCCGCGGGCATCGCCACCAGCACCGTCGGTGTCTTTCTCTTTTTCCTGGTCTTCTTGAACACAGTAGTTTTTGATGCCAGGGATGTGGAAGGTGACGCGGCATCGGGCGTCAGGACGATCCCGACAATCCTTGGTATCCGAAGGACACTCCATCTCCTGACAGGTATTAACCTGACCATCGGGGTCGCCCTGGTACTCATCAGCAGAACTCTCCCGGGATCCAGCACGGCATTGATACTGGCATCAGGCATAGCCTACGCTCAGGGATACATTCTGTGCTTCGAGCAACTTGTAAAGGAGAAACTCCTCTTCGAGCTGCTTGCAGATGGACAATTCATCATGCTGGGCAGCGCCCTCTACCTGCTCACCCTCGCAATGCCGTCTCTGGTATGATTCAACGCTGCTCCGCCACTCTACCCCTATTTTTCGAGTTCTCCGTAGCAGCACTGCTCTAAAACGCCCTTTAACACAGATAACCTTTAACACAGATAAAGAGGCCGGGCTCCGGCCCCCGAGATTTTTAATCGTGGTGATGAATATTCACCGGCGCAATAAATGTCTGGCAGCCCGAGAGCATCTTATAGTACGACAATGAAGTTACTCAACAACATCGATCCGCTGAAGAGTAACACCGGCACCCAGTATTACGGACCATCGGATCCGGAGACTCCGGGCCGGGACGGCGGTAGCGTGTACGAGCTCTCAACAGACGGGTTAACGCAGGAAAACGAGGAGAAGCCACGACGCTTTGAATGTGTTTCATGCATGTACTATGAACCTGGGCGGGTTTACTGCACGTACATCCATACACCTATATCGATCCTGTTCGTCTGCCCGCAGACCCTCGATAACCGCAGGTAACTCCCGGATTTCAGCCAATCCGTGGCCTGCACGGCCTCCCGTCCTTCACCGCAACACGACAGGCCTTGCATACATCCGTATGCTACAAGAGCGACCGGGAAGACCTGATCACAGACGAAGACCATACCGATCCTGTTCGGCGCAAGGTTGCCGGTTGCGAGGAACCAGGAAATATGTCCGAAGCCAGGGCCGATGGAAAATCGGTCACGCCGGGGTGAGGACCATCCGACCCCCAACACTTTTGTATCACTTGCGCTATGGCGTAGCCTGAACGCCATGCCAGGTGCAGACTACATATACCCAAACGTCACGGAACTGGCCCGGCGGGGCGGGCTCCTGGAACGCTGGCACCTCGCTGAACCGCTCGGGTGCACGTACATAGAGATTCCCGCAGACTTCGTCAAGAACAGGACCGAGGTGGAACGAACCGGACAGGAGATCGGCTCCATGCTCACCCGATCGTCTATCGAGCACCTGTACGAGCAGGACCGGGACCTCCCGGGCTCCCTCAGCTACGTCATCCATACCGAACCGGCCATCCCGCGGAGAGACCAGCACGGCCGGCAGGTGACGGCGGCGCTGCGGTGGCACGACGCGGACTGGGTGGGCGCTTTCTCGGACATGCTTCTCGAGATCGAGGATTTTCTTGGCATCCCCCCTGATATCATCGAGATCCACCCCGGCGACCGGAAGAATACCCATGCCGCTATCGTCGCGGCGATGCATACCCTGATCGTCGCCCACTGGGACGCGTTCGGCGTGGAACCGCTGGTGCTGGTCGAGAACCACAAGGATCAGGGCGTCTCCACCGGGAGCCGGATCCAGGCATTCTGGGCTACGCTCAAGAACCTCCACCCCGAGATCGCCGGCCTCGCCGGGATAGCGCTCGACCCCTGGCACCTTTATTCCGCCGCGAGAGAGGAGTTCCCCGGATCGCTCGGCGAGATTCCGGCCGAGGCGTTGCGGGCCTTTCATATCCATAACAACCTCAATTTGCCGTCGATGAACGACGCGATACCCTGGCGGGAGGTATTCCGGGTGATCAGCAGGATCCCGGAGACGCCCCGCATCAAACCCGTTGTCTACCAGAAGAGCAGGGTTGCCGGAGCGATCGCCTTCTGCGACGAACTGCTCGCCGCACTGCAGCCGGTGATCGCAGCGCCGCCGGCGTAACTCACCCGGATCGCGAAGGTTCATAATCCCGGACAACCAGGGGTGCCACATGAAACCGATAACGGCCCCCGATCTCCCCGCAGGTCTGGAGTGGTTCAACGTCGACCACCCCCCCTCCATCCGCGACTTCTGCGGCAGGGTGGTGCTGCTCGCGTTCCAGACGTTCGCCTGTTCAAACTGCATGCGGCTGGCGCCGGAGGTCCGGCGCCTCAGGGACGAGCACCCGAACCTGGTGGTCATCGAGGTCCATTCCCCCGATCTAGAGTCAGGTGCCGCCACCGGGAACATCCGGGAGGCGATTCGCCGTGCCGGAGCGGATTACCCCGTTGCCATCGACCCCGCCTGGCTGCTCAGGCGGGCCTTCGGGGTCCGGGACTGGCCGACCTTCGTCCTCATCGACCCGGCGGGAAACCTGGTTGGAAAGACCGCCGGAGAGGGGCTCTACGAGCGGCTCAGCCCGAAGATTGACCGGCTCACCCGCGAGTTCGAGCAGCGCGGCCAGCTTGAGAAGGGACCGTTGCAGTCCGGGGCCACACTCGAGACGGAACGGGAAGGGACCCTCTATCGGCCCGGCAAAATTGCAGCGGACAACCCGGGGATGCGGCTTTTTGTGAGCGATACCGGCCACCACCGGATTGTCGTCGCCGACGGAGACGGCAAAGTTCTGGAGACGATCGGCTCCGGGACCGCCGGAGACGCCGACGGGGGATTCGGTGAGGCGGCGTTCTATCTGCCGGAAGGCCTCGTCTTCGACGAAGAGACGGGCATCCTCTACGTTGCAGACACCGGAAACCACACGATCCGGCAGGTCACCTGGCCCGACCGGAGGGTGATAACGATCGCCGGGACGGGGCTCGCGGCCCCCTCACCCGGCGAAGGCGGACCGGGCACCAGTGTAGCGCTGAACGCGCCAAGGGACCTCGCGCTGCTCGGGGGTCACCTCTACGTCGCGATGGCCGGGACAAACCAGATCTGGCGGATGGATCTTGCGACCCGCGAGATTGAGCCGTACGCCGGGTCGAGCCGGGAGGGCCTGGTCGACGGGCCGCTTCATGAGGCCGCCTTCGCCGGGCCCTCCGGGATCGTCACCGACGGCGAGGCACTCTACGTGGCTGACGCCGAGGCGTCGGCGATCCGCCGCATAAAGCGGGGCATGGTCGAGACGCCCATCGGGCACTCCCTCGAGGACTTCGGTGACCTCGATACCATCGCTCGCATGGCACGCATCAACCACCCGGTGGGCGTAGCCTACCGGAACGACTCGATCTACATCGCCGATACTTACAACCACAAGATCAAAGAGTTCAATCCGGCCACCGGCTGGGTCCTCACCGTCGTCGGGAGCGGCGACCGCGGCGACCGGGACGGGCTCTCGGGGGACGCACGCCTGAACGGGCCGGGGGGTCTCGCGGACTTCAGAGGACTCTGGTACATCGCCGATACCGGCAACCACGCCATCAGGGTCTATGACCCGGTCCGTCACGTGGTCTCGACCATGGTGCTCTGGAAGTAGGAATGCCCGGATTCTCTCCCGGGCTCCGGAGACCAATGTTTTATCTAGATGAAGGGAGGAGAAAGTCTCCAGAAGGGGACCATGCGAACAGATTATACGCTCATCATAACCGCCCTGGCCGTCGCGGCGGTGCTCGCCTGCGGTTGCACAGCCCCACCGGGAGACGGAACCCTGAACCGGACGAACAGCACGCCGGCCGGCGAGAGCCTGCCGATCGACGAGGTGCTGGGCCGGGACGGCAACTTCTCGACGCTCATCGACGCCATCAAGTTAGCCGGGCTTCAGGGGATCTTCACCGGCCCGGGCCCCTACACGGTCTTTGCGCCCACCAATGAGGCTTTCGACCGGTTGCCGGACGCCGTGATGGAGGACCTCCTCGGCGATCCGAAGGGCCACCTCGCCGAGGTCCTGCTCTACCACGTGGCCCCGGGCAGGCATACGGCAGCCGGTATCGCGGAGAACGATACCCTCGCAACCGTGCAGGGCAGCCCGCTTGCCGTCGACGCCGCCGGCGGCGAGGTGACGGTGAACGGTGTGAAACTGCTCCGGGCCGACATTCCGGCCTCAAACGGTGTCATTCACGTCATCGGTACGGTCATGCTCCCGCCGGACGTGCCCCTGCCGGAGGGGACGGCGGTGGTGGAAGAAACCGGCAATACGACGAACGCGACCGGGTGAGAGGGCTGACCCGGCTCCCTCCTTCCGCGCCGGAATAGTATACAATATATATACGATAGTATACAATATGTATTCGTGCTCGAACGGCTCATCCCCTCTAAGACCCGGGTGAAACTCCTCACTCTCTTCCTTCTGAACCCGGAACGCGAGATCTACCTGCGAGAGGCGCAGCGGATGACCGGGGAGAACCTCAACGCTGTCCGGCGGGAACTCACGAACCTCGAAGAGATCGGCCTCCTGATAAGCACCCGCCGTGGTAATGCGCGGTACTACGTGGTAAACAGGGATTTTCCGATCTACAACGAGTTGACCGCCATCATCCTCAAGACCGAAGGAGTGGCAAAGGTCGTACGAGAACACCTCGCTGGCGTCGGCGGCGTCGATACCGTCTTCATTTTTGGCTCCTTTGCCAGCGGAAAGGCCGGTGCGGCAAGCGACATCGACCTCTTCGTCGTCGGGCATGTTGATGAAGACCTCCTGATGGCCGCCGTCCGGGAGGCAGAAGCAGCACTTGGAAGAGAGATAAACTATGTTCTCTTCCCGAGAGAGGAGATGGATCAAAGAATCGCCGAGGGCGATCCGTTCGTCGTGAATGTGCTCAATGAACCAAGGGTGATGCTGATTGACAAAAAGTGAAGACCTGGAGCGACAGGGGCTGATCCGGAAACTCCCCCCGGATCCAAAGGCAGTGGAGAACGCTATCGCTCTGGCACACAGAGATGTAGCGGTTGCGAGAAACGCCCTTACCAGCAACGCCGATTGGGCATATACGATCGCTTATAACGCCATGTTACAGGCCGCAAGGGCGCTTATGTTCTCGAAGGGCTACCGCCCGGCAGGAAACAATCAGCATGCCACGGTGGTCCGCTTTTCCGGGCAATTCCTCGACGCTGAAACGGTGGATGTTCTTGATCGGATGCGAAGGAGGCGACATATCGTGGTCTATGACATGGCGGGCACGGTCTCAAAACTGGAGGCAGAAAACGCCGTTTCTCGCGCCGAATCATTCCTCAGTGCCGTTGAGGATCTTCTTCGTTGACGGGGATCTCGACCTGTTTCCCATATCTCGTCCAGATAGCAAAAAAGCCCGAATACCAACCATTTTCCCGCGGCGGCACAAACAGGTGAGTCATTACGGGGGCTTTCCCCGGGTTCTTCCATGCCCCGCTTCAACCTCAGTCCGTCGCTCATCGGCTGGTTCTTCTACCACGACTGCGAGCGCTACCTCCGCTACCACGCGACTCCCGAGCAGGAGCGGGAAGCGGCCGGCATCCCGGCGGTCGCGACCGACCGGAGCCCGGTGACGCAGGCCCTCCTCGCGGCGGGCATCCGGTGGGAGGAGGAGGTGGTCCGGACAAAACTCACGGGCCGCGTCCGGGTCCCGGACGGGACGGGGCCACTCTCCGGGCGGTCGTTCTCTATCGAGGAGAGTTTCAACCTCCTCCCCCGCCTCACCCCGGGGGAGGTGCTCTACCAGTCTACCATCCCGGTCTCGGTCCACTTTCTCCGGAACTATGGCCTCAACCCGGACCTGCACCGGTTCTCCCCCTGCCGCCCCGACCTGATCCGGTTCGGGGAGGGGAGCGACGGGGAGCCGGCCCTCTCGGTCATCGACATCAAGGCGAGTGAGGACCTCAGCGTCAGCCACCGGATCCAGGCGACGCTCTACGCCCTGATCCTCGACCACGCCCTCACCCTCCTCGGGATCGATCTCCCGGTGGACCTCGACCGGGCGGGGATCTGGCTCTACGGCGAGGACGAGCCGGAAACGTTTCGCCTGCACCTGAATGTCCGGGTGATCGAGGACTTCTTCCGCCACCGGATCCCGGGCGTTTTTGCCGGCCCGGCGGCGGACGTTCCCTGGCACATCACCTCGCGGTGTGAGTCCTGCGAGTTCTACCCCCACTGCCGGCACGAGGCGGAGACGACCGGTTCGGTCTCGCAGATCCCCGGCCTCTCCTCCGTCGGGCGGCGTTACCTCCGGGAGGCCGCGTGGAACGGCGGCCGTCCCATCAACACGCTCGATGACCTCGCGGGGTTCCTTTCGGATCCCGAGAGCGACCGCTGTCTCGACGGCTGCGGATCGCTCGCCGGCCGGGGAGACCGCCTGCGGGAGACGGTCCGGGCGATCCGGACAGGCGAGGTCGTCCCCCTCGCCGCGACGTCGCTCGCCCTCCCGATCTTCGAGGACGTCGGGCTTGTCCTCACACTCCAGAAGGACCCCGTCTCCGGCCGGGTCTACGCCCTCGGCTTCCGGCGAAACAGGGGCAATGCGGTCTATGGGACCCCATCGCGCGAGGAAATCTTCATCGCGGCAGACGAGGGCGACTGCGACCGCATACGGCGGGAGTTCGTCCGTGCGCTCGCCGCGGAACTCAGCGCCGTCGATGAGTACAACCAGGACCGGGAGTGGGCCGACAAAAAGTCGGTCCAGACCTACGTCTACGACACCTACGAGGAGGACCTCTTCACCCGGCTGATCGTCAAGGCGATCGAGGACCCCGCGACGGCGGAGGACGCCCTCCGGCTCCGGTTCTACTACCAGGACCCCGGCATCGCCACGGGATCCGCCCACCCATCAGGCTCGGTCCCGTTCCCGCTCGTCGTCCTGACCCGCGAGATCAGGCGGCTCCTCGCGCTCCCGGTCCCGTTCACCCTCCGGATGCCGGAGGTCCTCGCGGCCATTCCCTCCTCCCGCTTCGCCTACCGGCTCAACGCGGGCGACCTCTTCTGGAACGAGCAGAGCAACGCCATGAAGAGCGATGCCGTCATCATGGCCTGGAGCGGGAGCCAGCCGGAGGCTGCGGACTGGATCCGGCAGGAGGTCTCGCGAAGGCTGATCGCGGCAGGCAGCATCCTCGACGGGCTCCGTGAGCGGGTGAAAGGCAACCTCGTCCGCTGGGCGGAGAACTTCCGGTTCCCGCGGCCGTGGGATGCCGAAACGCCGGAGATCTCCCGCCTCCTCTTCATCGCGGAGTACGAGTCGGCCGTGGGTGCGCAGAAGGTCCAGGAGATGCGGAGCAGGCCGCGGGACGCCGGGGTCCGGGACGGGATCAGCATCCCTCTCAGGAAGAGCGAGGGGAACTTCTGGAAGGTCCTCGCCCCCCTCGACCTCGCGCTCTTCGAGCAGTCGCAGGTCTTCAGTTACCTCCTGGTTCGGGACGACGACGCCGGAAGGGAGGCGCAGCTCTCCTTTGAGGACGCCCGCTACCGGGCGAGCATGAACCCCGGCAGGAGCGGGGCCTGCTTTGCGATGGTCCGCGACAGCATCGTCGACCGGAAGGCCGGGCTGGTCAGGGGGCTCGTCCTCGAGGTGACCTACGGCCAGGGGTTCCCGCCCTTCGAGGAGGGCGACCTCGCGGTGCTGCACCCCCGGTTCACGGACTTCACGGTAGAGCGCGCCGTCGAGCGCCTCCTCGACCTCGACGCTCAGCCGGGGAACGCGTTCATCCGCCTCCTCCGCGACCCGCGGGGCTTTGCCGTCCCGGTCAGGGAGCGCGAGGAGGTCGTCTGCGATGCGGAACGGCTCGCCCGTGACTCGGGGTTCACGAAGAGCCAGGAGCGGGCGTTCCGGCAGGTGCTGGAGAACCGGCTCACGCTGGTCTGGGGGCCGCCGGGGACCGGAAAGACGCATTTTCTCGCGAACGCTCTCCTCTCGCTCGTCAAAGCCCGGCGGGTGCATGGGGAACAGGTCAGGATCGGGGTGACGGCGTTCACCCACGCCGCCATCGAGAACCTGCTCGTCAAGGTCCAGGAGTCCGTCGGCGAGTTCGGGCTGGACACGGATCTTGCGATCTACAAGTTGAAGGGCACCCGGACCGCGAGGGGCGAGCGGAGCCTAGAAGCCCTCCCCCACGAGCGGGCCGATACCGTCGTCGGCTGCCCGTCGCTCCTTCTTGGGGGGACTGTCCACAGTTTCGGCAAACTCGAGAAGTCCCTCCCCTCTCTTGACCTCCTGATCGTCGACGAGGCGTCGCAGATGCGGCCAGCGGAACTCGCGATGGTCCTCTCGGTGCTCGGCCGCGAGGGGAGGCTCGTCCTTGCCGGGGACGACCTGCAGCTCCCCCCGGTCGTCCAGGGGGCCTACCCCCCGCCGGAGGACGGCCTCCCCGGCCTCGAGGACTCGATCTTTGCCTACCTCCGCCACCGCGACGATGCCGTCCGGCCGGCCTACACCTGCCAGCTCCAGGAGAACTGGCGGATGAACCGGACCCTCTCGCGGTTCGCGGCCGAGACCCTCTACGGGCCCGGATACGCCCCGGCGACCGATGCGGTCGGCGGCCGGCATATCGCCCTCGCGGAGGGGGCGGCGGAGGAGTACATAGAGTGGGTCCTCGACCCGGCCTATCCCCTGGTCCTCTGCGTCCTCGAGAACGTCCGGACGACAGTTGAGAACCGGATCGAGGCGGGGCTCGCCGCCCGGCTCGCCTGCACCCTCCGGGAGCGGCTCATCGACCCCGACACGGGCCGGCCCTACCCTGCGGGGGGCGACGGCGACGCCCGCTTCTGGCAGCACGGCCTCTTCATCGTCAGCCCGCACCACGCCCAGATCGGCGCCGTCCAGGAGAGCCTCGCCCGCGAGCGGGCCTGGGAGTCCCGGCCGTTCGTCGATACCGTCGATAAGATGCAGGGCCAGGAGGCGGAGGCGGTCATCGTCAGCTACGGCGTGAGCGACGTCGAGACCGCCCTCGCGGAGGCGGAGTTCATCTACAGCAGGAACCGCCTGAACGTCTCGTTGACCCGGAGCCGGGCGAAGTGCGTCGTCTTCCTCCCCCGGCCGCTGCTCGAGCCTCCGCTCGACCTCGTCGGAGACGAGACGGCGGCGGCGGGGCTCGAGCACATGCTCGACCTCCAGGAGTTCTGCCGGACCCACGGGGAGATGCGGACGTTCTCCCTTGATGGGGAGGCGGAAGGGGTCCGGCTCACGGTGATGCGGGCGCAGATAGAGTGAAGAAATTCCGAAAAAGCAATCTCCCAATATTTTGAGCCGTTCAGAGGTTTTCAGCAGATTTTCTCCCCACGTGTCCTGATATAGTGGACCGTGATGGCTATCGCCACGGGGGGAACGACGCTCCGCAGGAGCGGAGTTCGAGCACCGAAGGTGCGAAGTGGGGCTGACGGGGAGTGCGATGGGCGGAACGCCCGGAGCTCGAGCACCCGAAGGGTGCGGAGTGCGAGCGAAGCGAGCTTGAGCACCGTTAGGTGCGAGGGGGTCTCCCCCTCCCCTGTCTCAACCCCACCCTAATCCGCACTTCTCGTCAACCCCACCCCGCCCGGCCTCCGGCCTCCTCAGTCGCACCTGCGGTGCTCCAATTCCTGCCGTTCCGGCAGTCGTTCCCAGCCCCAGGGGGCAGGGGCAGTGCGTGGCGATAGGCGACGTTCCGGTAGGGACGACTGTCCGTAGGACAGGAGTTTGAGAAGCCATCAGGCTTCGAGGAACGGAGCTCGAGCACCGGCAGGTGCATAGTCCGATGGAAATCCGTGCCAGGTGTTGCAATGGCATAAACACAACCCACGCAATTCAAGAGGCCCACACCCCCCGCCCAACCTATTTCCCCCTGTCAGACAAACCAGATGGTGTGATCGGCAGCCTCGACCCCGACCAGAACGACCTCGAACGGCGAATCCTCGCAGAGACCCGCGAGCACGGGCCCACCCCGGAGGCCGTCCGCCTCTTTCGCGACCTCATCCTCTCGCACTTCCGCACCCACGGCCGCGACCTCCCCTGGCGGCGCACCACCGACCCCTACCGGATCCTGGTCTCCGAGATCATGCTCCAGCAGACGCAGGTCGAGCGGGTCGCCGTGAAGTACCGCGAGTTTCTCGAACAGTTCCCGGACTTCGGGAGCCTTGCCGGTGCCCCCAGAAGCGAGGTCCTCCTCGCCTGGCAGGGCATGGGCTACAATCGCCGGGCGCTCGCGCTCCAGAGGACTGCACAGCGGGTCGTCGAGGAGTACGGCGGCCGGCTCCCCGCCGACGTCGAGACGCTCGCGACCTTCCCCGGCATCGGGAAGGCGACCGCGGCGGCCATCTGCGCATACGCCTTCAACACGCCGGTCGTCTACATCGAGACGAACATCCGCCGGGTCTTCATCCACTTCTTCTTCCAGGACCGCGAGGGGGTCAGGGACGACGAGATCCTCCCGCTCGTGGAGCGGGCCCTTTACCGCGAGAACCCGCGGGAGTGGTATAGCGCCCTGATGGATTACGGAACGGTCTTGAAGAAGCGGACGGCGAATCCCAACCGGCGGAGCGCATCATACTCCCGGCAGAGCAGATTCGAGGGCTCCGACCGGCAGGTGCGCGGAAGGCTCCTCGCCCTCGTCCTCGAGGAGGGTTCGGTCACGGAGACGGAAGCGGCCGCCCGGACCGGGGAAGAGCCCGAACGGGTGAAGCGGATCCTCGCCGACCTCGCCCGGGAAGGGTTCGTCGCCGAGAGTGGGAGTACCTACACCTGCCGGTAAGATTGATGCCGGGCGGGCGCCACCCCTGAAGGGATGAAGATCGGCTACCCGTGCATCAACCGGAGCATCGGCTGCTCCAGCGGCCGCACGTTCCGGCTCGCCTCCTACTCCGACGAGCGGCTGATAACGACCGTCCGGGAAAACCTCCGCTGTCTTGACGCGATCCTCCGCTTCAACCTCGCATCGGACCTCCTCTTCTTCAGGATCACCTCCGACCTCGTCCCGTTCGGGTCGCACCCGGTCTGCACCGCCCCGTGGGAGGAGATCTTCGCCGGCGAGTTTATGGCGCTCGGCCGGTTCATCACCGACCACGGGATGCGGATCTCGATGCACCCCGACCAGTTCGTCATCATCAACGCAAAAGACCCGGAGATCATCGGCCGGAGCGTCGCGGAGCTCCGCTACCACGCCAGAGTCCTCGACGCCCTGCACCTCGATGCAACGGCAAAGATCCAGATCCACGTCGGCGGCGTCTACGGCGATAAGGAGGCCGCGATGGAGCGGTTCTGCCGCGAATACGCCCATCTTGACGAGAGCATCCTCCGCCGGCTTGTCGTCGAGAACGACGACTCCCGCTACACCCTTGCCGACTGCCTCCGCATCCACGACGAGACCGGCATTCCCGTGCTCTTTGACTTCTTCCACCATACCGTCAACCCCTCCGGAGAAGGGGTGGCAGAGGCGGTCGAGCGATCCGGCGCGACCTGGCGGTCGCCCGACGGCATCCTGATGGTCGACTACAGCACCGCGATGCCCGGCGGACGGCGGGGCCGGCACACAGAGAGCCTTGACGCTGCCGATTTCGCGGAGTTCCTCAGCCGGACCGGACCGGCGGATATGGACATCATGCTCGAGATCAAGGATAAAGAAAAGAGCGCTCTCGCCGCCGTCGGGATTGCCCGCCATGACGGGCGGTTCCGCCGGCCGGAAGAGCAAGATCCGGTCAGGGCGTGACGATCTCGATCGTCGGCGGGACGAGCGCTGATGCGATCGCGTGGCAGATGCCGTTCGTGCAGACCGCGTCGGTCTCGACAAGCGGGACGCTGTTGACGGTGATGCCCCTATCCGATGACCGGAAGACGAGGTCCGTCCCGAGGCTCGACCTGATGGCGGCAATGTTCCGGAGATCCTCCGAGGTGAGGTGTCCCGGCACGACGTGGTAACTCACGATCAGGAGAAGTTTATCCGGATCCTGCCGGATTTCGTCCATCCGCGCTTGCGGGACCCTTGAGAATGCCTCGTTCGTCGGGACAAAGACCGTGAACGGCCCCTGCTCCCGGAGCATCGGCTCCATGCCCGCAATTCGGACCAGCTCGAGGAAGACGCTGAGGCCCTCGGAGTCTTCCAGGGTTTCGATGATGTTCTTCATACTGCTCTCTCCACCTGCCCCAGTCGTGCGCCGGGATATTTAAACGTTCTCACGGGGTCCAGCCTTACGGAGCAGCTGCCCTGACGACGGGCGGCAGGAGCAGGGTGTAGATCGCGTGACAGATGCCGTTTGTGCACCACGCATCGGACTCCACGAGCGGCACGTTGTTGACCACCACCCCCTCCGGGGCAATGTCAACGGTCAGGTCCCCTCCCTGGAGCGACCGCAGGGTCCGTATGCCGAGGAGGTCTATCATGGAGTGCACCCCCGGGACGATATGGTAGTTCAAAACATCGACGAGCCGGTCGGCGTCCCCCCGAATCGCGTCAAATTCCGACCGGGGTATCACCCGAAGCGCATCGTCGTCCGGGGCAAAGATCGTATACGGCCCTCCGGTGCTCAACCGCTCTTCCATGCCGGCTGCCTGTATGAGGTCGAGAAACGTGGCAAACGACCCGGATTCCTGCAGGGTTGCGAGGATGCTCTTCATGCGGACCAACTTTCGGCGGGAGTATATATAAGTGCGGATGGTTCCGCGACGGGCGTGATCTCCCCCGGCTCACACCAGCCTTTTGACCCGTGCCTCGACCGCTCGCGGCAGGAGCACCCTATCGACGATGTGGTAGATGCCGTTTGTGCACTCGATGTCGGGCTGGATTACGGTGGCGTCGTTTAACTGCAACGCCGTGATGGGCCCCGTTATATCCAGGAAATCTCCCTGGAGAGTCTCGATAGCCTCCAGCTGTGCGAGCTCATGCACGGTGAGTTTGCCCTGGACAACGTGGTACCTGATCATACCCGTGAGCCTCTCCCGGTCCCCCATGATAGCGTCCAGCATCGTCCAGGGGAACTCGGAATACGCCTCTTCGATCGGGAAGAAGGCCGTATACTCGCCCTCTCCCTGAAGGGTCTCCGCTATCCCTCCGACCTGCACCATCCGAACAGAAGTGCTTAACCGGCTGTCTTCCCGGGCTGTCTCAAATATGCTCTTCACGCTTGATCCTCCGGGAGCGCCCCGAACCCGGGCTCACTGGCTCGCTGCCGTGTAGGCCTCGAAAGCCTGGGAGAGCGTCACGAAGGGAACGCCGTCAAGGACGTGGATGATCCCGTTCTCCGCCTCGATGTTCCCCTCGAGCACGATGGCCTCGTCCACCTGCGTTCCCTGGTCGGTCTTCCTGACCATGATGGGATTGCCTTCGACCGTCTGCACGACGTTCTTTGAGAGCAGCGCGTCGAGCGTGCATTTATGATTGCCGATTGTGAAGAAGTCGATGAGGTGGGAGAGCATCTGTTTGTCGTTTAAGATCATCGCCCGGTTCGACTCGGGGATCGCGTCCCATGCCGAATCGACCGGGGCAAAGAACGTCATGGGCCCTTCGCCCTGCAGCGCCGTATCTTCGCCGAGGGTCTGAATGATCTCGACGAGCCGGGTGAACCTTCCATCATTCTTCAAGGTATCAAGGATCTTCGCCATACGGGGTTACCTCCTTCCAGGGGCTCTTCGTGGTATGTTATCGTATATATTGATTATTATATCCTCAAAAATATGAAAACTGAGAAGGTACCTTCCCCCGGTTCCGGGCCGGATGACCGGCTGCCCAGGGGAAGGGATATCCGGGCTTCAGAGGACCGGTCATGCCGGACGAAGACCGTCACTCCCGGGTAAGGTCGGCGATATACCGCTCGAGGAGGTCGAGCGCCTCCCACTCCCGCTGGCCGCCGCATTTCCGGACAAGGCCGGCGTGATGCTCGATCAGTCGCCCGAGCCAGGGGTCGTGGTTCCTGACGTAGCGGGTGGCATGAACCGTTGCGTCTACGATGCTTGCAAACCCCCGGTTCACCGGGTGCAGCCGGAGCCTGAGCACCTCCTCGTGGAAGGGAATGAGCCGGACGATGATAGCCTCGGTACTCGACCGCTCCACGTCGGCGGCAAACGCAGCCCAGGCCTCCACGTCGCGGAGACGGCAGATAATCCGGCCGTCGACCTCCTCCCGGACGAAGTTCTCCTCGGGGAGGTCCTCAAAGGCGGTCCGGACATAGACTACCGGGTCAAAGACGAAGTTTGCCACTACCGAACGTTCTCGGGCGATGTTCCGGGCCGTATGGCTCCCCCGGAAGAGGACCATATGCAACGAGCCGCCACGGTTGATGATCCCCATCGGGGCGGCGTTGCAGTCGGTGGTCGCGATGACCTCGTTGATCCCCTCGGTCAGGAGTCCCACTGCCATCCCTCCCCGAGCGCCACGTAAAGCCCCGCGATGGTGATATCGGCGATCGAGCCAGGGTTGATCCCGTCCCGGACGCACTCCGCGTCAAAGGCGGCAAGGTCATGTTCTCCCCTGAGCACTCCGGCCGCGCAGCGCATCGTCTGCTCGGCGACCGTGTCTCCATGCTTCTTCGCGATGAAGGTATCGGGTTCCGTCGCGAGGAGGTCGAGGAACGCCGCAACGATCGCCTGCCGCCCGGGCCCGTGCTCATGGAGCAGGTCCGCGCACCGGCGCGTCAGGGCAAATCCGTTCGTCCACTCCCGGGCGACCATGTCCCGGTTCGCCGAGTAGGCCATGATATCGGCAAGCGTCATCCCCCGCTCCCGGATCGCGGCGACCGAGGTGGGGTCGTTGACGTCCAGATCGTCGCTCTTCCCCATACGGACCTCCGTGAGGCCGAACGCCGCATAGAACTCGATCGCGTCCGCAACGTCGGTCCCGGCGACGATCCGCCGGGCACCCTCGATATCTCCCCCGAGGATGAGCGGGAAGAGAAGGATGAACGCCCCGAAGTGGGTGTTTCCCCCGGAATGATTGTTCGTGAGCATGACCGCCTCCCGGATCAGGCTGCCGACCCTGCCGCCGGTCCGCTCGGCCGCATCAAAGGCGGGCCGCGCGAAGATCGTCGAGGCAAGGAAATGTTCGAGACGGGTATCGCTATAGTCATGGCACCGGTCCACGTTCCCGGGCTTCGGGTAGGCGCAGACCTCGAGCATCATCGCCATCTGTGCCCGTTCAGCACGACTCATCGACGGTCTTGCTCTCATCGAATATCCTGTTCATTATCTTTTCAGAGAGGCGGTGCTTGCATCGCATGTACTCCCGCGCCGAGAGGCCTCTGCTCTCGAGCGTCATATTCCGGAACATGCAGGGGGAACTGATCTTGCAGCACCAGGCGAGGCTCCCGAAACAGGTGCTCCTCCCGTCCTCAAGCGGCGTTCCCTTCACTGCCTCCTGTTTGAGTGTCAGGTACTCGTTCCGGGAGATTCCGAGTTTATCGAGAGTCGGGATGAGCGGGCAGGCCTTCACCGGCATGCAGCAGAAGGCGAGCCCCCTGATATCGCCGCCGCGGCAGATCTGTTTCGGGGCGTTGTACCAACCGCCCTCTTCGGCGGCCCGGCTGATGGCGGCATCGAGCCCGGCAAGCGTCCAGGGATCGGACTTCCGGGCGAGCGAGACGAGGTCCGCACCGTGGGAGAAGGCATCCATCGCCTTATCGAAGGTGTTGATGGAGTTGTTTGCGATCAGCATCATGGGTGAGGCGTTGCGGATCTGGCGGACCTTGTTGTGCCCAAAGTCCATCAGGTCCACATGGAGGATATCCGCCCCTGCCTTCCAGACGGCGCGGGCGAGGCCCGCATCGTTTCCCGCGATACCGGCCCGCACCTTCACCGAGACGGTCACACCCTCCGCCTTTAAGGCCCGGACGATCGCGACGAGGTCCACCGGGTGGTGGAGGAGGTACTCGCCGCACCCGGCCTCGATCATCGGCGGCTGCCGGCAGTGGGCGTCAATCTCATAGACCACGCGGTCCTCGAACGCTGCAGCGACCTCCGCGTAGGCGGCAGGGGTGCTCCCGCGGAGGTTGATGCCGGTCACAACGTCGCTCTCTTTTAAAGCGTCAATCTCCTTTTCCAGCGCTTTTAAAGGATCATCGTACACGAACTCTTTGCGGCCCCCCGCCGCCATCCGCCGGCTTGCATCAAGGGTGAGGTCGTCGATGGAGTAGCCGCCGATGAAGGCGGTTCCGACATGAGCCGCCCGCTCAAGCACGTAGGCCGCATCCACGATCCCGGCCATGGATGCTATCGCTACCGGTGTCTTTACAACCCGATCGTTTATGAGGAGCTCAAAACGATCATATGCTTCCATCATACTTCTCTATCCGTTGGTGGTGAGAGAGGATATTGATTTGTATCAAGTCCCGGGAGGTCGTACTCCTCATCGGCTCGGTCGAGGGTGCAGCAGAGCCGAAAATCATCGATCGGGATGCCGGGCACGTTCCCGTAGTAGCCGAGCAGGGTCTCCCAGGGCATGAGGTATGCCTCCTTCGCCCTCCCTGCGCCGAACCGAAACTCGACGGCAAGGAACCCCCGCCGGCCCGTCTTCCTGATGAAGTCGGTGATCGAGTCGACCTGATGGACATGGTTCTTGTCGGAGTGAAAGTGCTGGGAGAAGTAGATCTTCTTACCCGATATTGACTTGCACTCGATGGCCAGGTAGTAGCGGGGGTCGAGAGAATCGACCAGGACGTCGACATACTGGGTGTTGAATTTGCTCTGCTTGAGCCGGTAGGCGAACCCCTGTGTCTTCCGGTGAGCGAAGAACCGGTTGAGGCAGGAGGTGATCTCCCGTTCGAAGTTTGCCATCCAGTAGAGGGTTGGAAACAGGGCCATAAAAAGAATAGGTAATTATTTTAATATGCTCCCGTAGTACCTTGTAACATATGGGTAGAATTGGAATGTTACTGGTCGGCCACGGGAGCAAACTTCCCTACAACAAGGAACTGATCGAGACCACCGCGGGGATCATCGCCGAGCAGACCGACATGTACCTCGTCAAACCCGGCTTCATGAGCCTGAACACACCGACAGTGGAGGAGCAGCTCAAGGCGTTCCGGAGCGAGGATATCGACATGCTCGTCGTCGTCCCGCTCTTCCTCGCAAAAGGCGTCCACATCAACCAGGACATCCCCGAGATCCTCGGCCTCCCGGCAGGTGTCCGGAAAGGCGAATTTCAGTTGAACGGGAAGACGGTGCCGCTCGTCTACGCAAATCCCATCGGCAGCGACCCGCTCCTTGCCGAACTGATGCTGAAGAACGCGTCCGACGCGATCGCCGAACTGAAGCCCTGAGGACGATGCGAGTCCTGGTGCTGGATACCATTCATGGCGGGGCCGACCTCGCCGCGGCACTCCGGGATGCCGGCCACGAGGCAGACGAGGTGGACGTCTACCGCGGGAAGACCGGCATCTCCCTCGAAGAGGCGCTCGTCCGCACCTACGACCTCGTCACCGCGCCGGTCCACCTCGACCCGGACCATCTCCTCCTCCGGCGGCACGGGCCCGCGGTCTCGCACCACGAGGCGGTGAAGTGGGTCCTCGACGAACGGTTGCCGCACCCGTTCATCGAGATCACCGGGGCGAGGGGGAAGACCACCACCGCCCACGCCCTCGCAGCGCTGCTGCCGGGGCCGGGGATCCTCCACACATCGACCGGGACATACCGCTACCCGGAGCGGGAACGCCTCTGGAAGAGGAGCATCACGCCCGCCTCCCTGATAGCGGCAGTCCGCGAGGCGGAACGGATCGGCGGCTGGCTGGTCGCGGAAGAGTCGCTCGGCGTCACCGGCGCCGGAGACGTGGCGGTGCTGACCTCACCAGAGGACTACCCGGTCGCGGCGGGGAAGAAACACGCGATCACGGAGAAATGCCGGCTGCTCTCCCGGGCGCGGAGGATCGTCCTCCCGGACGGGATCGATCTCCCGGGAGGAGTCATGGCCGATGAGGTCGTCTCCTTCGAGGGAAGGGTCTGCCGGTATGCCGGGTTCGGGGTTGCCGGCACGTTCACGAACCCCCTCTGCACCCTTGCGGGCTACCGGACGCCGCTCGCGCTTGCGGCGGCGACCGCCTGCCTCCTCGGGATCGATCCTTCTCCCCTCGGGCGGTTTTCCGCCCTGCCCGGCCGGATGGCGGCCCGGTGGGAGGGGGGTCTCCTGATCCTCGATAACGCGAACAGCGGGACGAATGCGGCGACCACTATCGAGGCCGCCCGCTACGCGCGGGAACTTGCCGGCGGCGCTCCCCTGACGCTCGTCATCGGCGAGGAGGCGCGGGCAATCTGCGAGGGGTTCTCGACCGAGGATATCCGGCGGACGGTGACGGCCGTCGGGCCGACAGCGACCGTCTACGTCGGGGAGGGGCAGGCCGCCACGACGCTTGAGGCGGGCCTCGATGCCGCCCGGAGGATCACCCCGGCGGGGGCGATCGTCCTCGCGGTAAAGACGTGGAGATAACCATGGATTACATTCAACCAAGACCGAGTTCAATCGTCGCGGCGCTGTATACCGCCCGCGACCTGGGGGTGGACGTGGCGATCCTCCACGGCCCGTCGGGCTGCTCGTTCAAGCACGCCCGGCTCCTCGAGGAGGACGGCATGCGGGTGCTGACGACATCGCTCGCCGACAACGAGTTCATCTTCGGCGGGCACGACCCGCTGATGCGGGTGCTCCGCTACGCGGAGAAGGAGTTCTCACCCCGGCGGATGGCGGTCGTCGGGACGTGCGTCTCGATGATCATCGGCGAAGACCTCCAGTCCGCGATCCTCGACGCAGGGGTCGCGACGCCCGCGATCGCCGTGGACATTCACGCCGGGTTCCGCGAGAACATCGACGGGGTGCTCGCGACGCTTGAGCCCGCGGCAGCGGCAGGCTGGATCAGCGCCGGCGAACTGGAACGGCAGCGCTACCTCCTCGGCAAGGCCAACGAGGTGGAACGGCTCCGCGGGGCGGCATCCCGGACCTACATCGAGCCCTCTCGTGGCGACCTCAAGCACCTCGCGGCAGAACGTCTGGTGGAACTCGCCGACTCCGGCGCGACGGGCGTTGCCGTCATGAACGCGAAGAAGGAGACCGCGTATATGTTCGCCGACGAACTCATCGGCCTCCACGACGCCTGCCCGGACGCCGCGGTCACCTACATCGCAAACCTCGAGGACCGGGGCCTCCCGAAGGTCCGGGCAGACGCCGACCGGATCCTCGCGGGGATGCGAGAGAAAGAAGTCGACCCCGAACTCCTCGGGGCGCTCGACGAGTACGGGGCGAACGGGACCGCGATCGGGGAGCGACTCCGGGAGATCGACCCCGACTTCGCCCTCATCGTCGGGGTGCCGCACGCCGTCCCGCCGGAGTATACCGAGGGCATCGAGGTCTTCTCGATCACGAACGGGCCCCGGCAGGTAGAGCCCCTGCGGGAGATAGGGCACCGGCACGTCATGGTCGAGATCGACCTGCACCCGAAGACCCTCGGGGTCCGGGATATCGTCGAGAGCGAGTTCGGGGCGGTCCTCCGGAGCATGCGATGAAGTCCTTCCTCATCGCCGGCGACCGCTCCGGGAGCGGGAAGACGAGCATCACGCTCGCGCTCTCGGCCCTCCTCTCGGCCGACCGGACCGTCCAGACCTTCAAGGTCGGGATGGACTACATCGACCCCTCCTACCTTGCGGGGGTGACGGGCCGGCCCTGCCGGAACCTGGACGGCTACGTGATGAGCCCGGGCGAGGTCCGGGCGATCTTTGCGCACGGCTGCCGGGGAGCGGATGTCGCCGTCGTCGAAGGAGTCCGGGGGCTCTTCGAGGGCGCGGAGGCCCTCACGGATCTCGGGAGCACGGCCGCGATCGCCAAACAGCTCGACCTGCCGGTGGTCCTCGTCATCAACGCCCGGAGCATCACCCGGAGCGCGGCGGCGATCGTGAAGGGCTTTTTGGCCTTCGACCCGGATGTCGATATCCGGGGGGTCGTCTTGAACAACGTCACCGGGACCCGCCACCAGGAGAAGGCGGTCCGTGCGATCGAGCACTACTGCGGGATCCCCGTCGTCGGCGCCATCCCCCGGACGGCGGAGATGGAACTCGCCATGCGCCACCTCGGCCTCGTCCCCTACCGGGAAGGGCAGGGGCACGGGGAGTTCCTCGCGCGGATCGAGACGGTGAAGCGGATGATCGGGGAGCACGTCGACCTGGATGCCCTGCTCGCCCTCGCGAAAGAGGCCGAGCCGCCGGCGGAGGAGAATATCATATATGCGGCGGTCGAGCCGGACGTCCGGATCGGCGTCGCGCTCGACGAGGCATTCAACTTCTATTACGCCGATCTCTTCGACGTTTTAGCGTCGTGCGGTGCCCGGGTGGTGCCGTTCTCCCCGGTCCACGACCGGCTCCCGGAGGCCGACGGCTACATCCTCGGCGGCGGCTACCCGGAGCTCTTCGGGCGTGAACTCGCGGCGAACACCGCGATGCGGGAAGGGCTCTTCGAGGCCTCCCGGAACGGCACCCCCATCTACGCGGAGTGCGGTGGGCTCATCTACCTCACGGAGCGGATGGTCCTCGCCCGGGGGTTTATGGACGCGGACGTGGAGAAGGCCTACGACCTCGCCGGGGTCTTTGCTGGCGAGACAAGGATGCCGGGGCGGCGGATGCTCGGCTACGTCGTCGGGACGAGCGCGGCAGGAAGCCCCATGGGCGAGGCGGCGTTCAAAGGGCACGAGTTCCACTACAGCAGCGTCGACCTCGCGCCGGAGACCCGGTTCGCCTACCGGCTCAGCCGGGGGAGCGGGATCCGGGGAGGGTTTGATGGTGCGGTCCGGGACCGGACGATCGGGAGTTACACGCACCTCCACCCGGTGACGAGCAGAGGGATGCTCGCGCACTTCGTCGGCTCCTGCCGGGACTGAGCGGTCCCGGCCCTCCTCTTCTCTCAGGCGGCGACCGGGGTGCCGGGGCGGTCCGGCAGCATGAAGCGCAAAACATACAAACGAACCGGGCCCATTCTTGTACTATGATCATCTACCTTGACGGCAGATACGTCCCCGAAGAGGAGGCGAAGGTCTCGGTCTTCGACCACGGTCTCCTCTACGGCGACGGCGTTTTCGAGGGGATACGCGCCTACAACGGAAGGGTCTTCCGTCTCGACGAGCACATCGCACGGCTCTACGACTCGGCGAAGGCGATCGACCTCGCCGTCCCGATCGCGAAGGAGGAGATGGCCGAGGCGATCAAGGAGACCCTGCGGAAGAATAACCTCCGGGACGCCTACATCCGCCCGATCGTGACGAGGGGCAAGGGCGACCTCGGCCTCGACCCCCGGAAGTGCGCGAAGCCGACCGTCATCGTCATCGCCGTCTCGTGGGGCGCGATGTACGGCGACCTCTACGAGAAGGGCCTCCGGGCGGTCTGCGTCTCGGTCAGGCGGACCCCGCCGGAGTCGATGCCGCCGAACGTCAAGAGCCTCAATTACCTCAACAACATCCTCGCGAAGATCGAGGCGAACTACCGCGGCGTCGACGAGGCGATCTTCTTCGACACCAAGGGCTACATCGCCGAGGGCTCCGGGGACAACATCTTCGTCGTCAAGGACGGCGCCATCATCACCCCGCCGACCTTAAACAACCTGCGCGGCATCACGCGGGCGGTCGTGCTCGAGATCGCGGAGTCGATGGGCATCACCCTCCTCGAGCGGAACCTGGGCTACTTCGACCTCTACACGGCCGACGAGGTCTTCGTCACGGGAACGGCGGCGGAAGTCGGGCCGATCCGCGAGATCGACGGCCGGGTCATCGGGAACGGCAAGCCCGGCCCCATCA
>NZ_DAOSET010000008.1:0-63390 GCF_035363275.1 Methanoculleus sp.
AGGTCTGCGGGGGGCGGCTGCAGCCGGTCCTCGACGCGACGGCGCTTGCAAAGGAGCTCGGGATGCACGTCGAGACGGTCACGCTGGTCATCCCTGGGCAGAACGACTCGATGGAAGAGATGGAGAAGCTCATTCGGTGGGTGCTCGACAACCTCGGACCCGACACCCCGATGCACTTCACCCGGTTCCACCCCGACTACAAGATGCGGGAGGCGCGACCGACGGAAGTCCGGGCGCTCGAGAAGATCTACGAGCGGGCAAAAGATCTCGGGCTCCACTACCCCTACCTCGGCAACGTCGGCGGCCACCCCTACGAGAACACCTACTGTCCCGCCTGCGGCAGCCTCGTCATCGAGCGGTCGGGCTACGCGGTCCGGATCGTGGGGCTCGACGACCATACCTGCACGGCATGCGGCGGGCGTATCGAGTATGTCTCAGAGATCAGGTGAACCGCGACGGTTCCTCGCCGACCGGATGCTCGGGACGCTCACCCGCTACCTCCGGTTCATGGGCTACGACACGATGAGCGCAAACAGCCTTGCCCCGGGGAGCACCCGGGAAGATACCCTCCTCCTCGCGATCGCCGCCCGGGACGGCCGGCTTCTCCTGACCCGGGACCGTGAACTCGCACGGCGGGGCGACGCACAGGCAATCTACATCACGTCCGAAGAGATCATGGACCAGATCCGGCAGATGGCCGACCTCGGGCTCATTGAACCCGAGATCCGCATGAGCCGCTGTTCGCTCTGCAACGCGCGTCTCCGGCCCGCCACCGCGCGGGAGGTCCGCAAGACGCCCTACGCCCCGCGGTCGGCCCGGGGGAGGGAATTCTCATGGTGCCCGGTCTGCCGGAAACTCTACTGGATGGGGTCGCACGGCACCAGCCTTGAGCAGCGCCTGAAAAAGTCCCCCTCCCCCTGACCGGGTGCCTGCCGCAGTCGCCTGCAGAAGCGTGGAAATACTTTCTTCAGGCAGTTCTGGAGAATTCGGGAAAGGTATATCAACCTTCAGGGGGTATGAAGCGCGGCGGCCACAGGCCGATCGGTCCAGTTTTTATCAACCGGGACGCCTGCAAATACGCCGGCCATCCGGCGCGGGAGAGGGCGTGGTCGCCGGTCTCGAAATCCGGACCTTACACGAATCGGCGAGGCCCGGGCAATTTGATGAGGAATACTATGGAACGTCTGAAAATAGCGTTTTTCTGCTGGGAATCACTGTATGCCGAACGGGTCGGCGGGCTCGCAAATGCTGCGACAAACCTTGCCGAGACACTGGCACGGCACCACGAGGTGCACTTTTTTACCCGGGGAGAGGGGGGAGATACTGAGGTTAACGGGGTTCGCTACCACTACTGCCGACCATCGGGCGAGGGGATCGTCCGGTACTGTTCGGATATGAGCAGAAGAATGATCGACCGGTTCGACGAGTTCGATACACCGTCGTTCGACCTCCTGCACTTCCACGACTGGCACGTGGTCGATGCGCTCCGCCGGCTCCGGGACCGGGAGACCATCTTCACCTACCACTCGACGGAGTTCGGCAGGAACGGGAACGCCTCCAGCAGGAGGTGGCCGTTCCCGGAGATATCGGGAATCGAGCGTTGCGGCGCATCGATTGCAAAACGCGTAACAGCGGTCTCTTCGACCCTCCGCCGGGAGGCCATGAGCCTCTACGACATCCCGGACTGGAAGATCGACGTCGTCGCAAACGGTATCGTGCCCGGCCACTACCAGGCGGACGTCGATCCGGAGGCGGTGAAACGGCGCTACGGCTTTGACCCCGACTCCCCGCTGATCCTCTTTGTCGGCAGGCTTGCATGGCAGAAAGGGCCCGACATGCTGGTGGATGCAGCTCCCCACCTCCTCCGGGAGCACGCGGACGGCCAGTTCGCCTTCATCGGCGACGGGCAGATGCGCCGGGGTCTCGAGACCCGGGCCAGGTCGCTTCCCATCCGTTTTCTCGGGCGACTGGACGATGCGGACTACGTCCGGCTCCTCAACGCAAGCGACATCGTTGCCATCCCGAGCCGGAACGAGCCGTTCGGCCTTGTGCTCCTCGAGGCGTGGAGCGCCGGCCGGTGCGTGGTCGCGTCCGACGTCGGCGGGCTCTCCGAGAACATCGAGCACGGGACCGACGGGGTCAAGGTGCAGCCGCACCCGGACTCGATCGCCGAAGGGCTCTCGCTGGCGGCGGACTCCTCGGAACGCTCGCTCTCCATGGGGCGGGAGGGGCTCGACAAAGTGAAGAAAGAGTTCCAGTGGAGCCGCGTTGCGGAGCGGATCGAGGAGTCGTACCGGAAACTCGCGGACCAGGACCCACTTCCCCGCCGGCTCACGGCAGCATGACGGCGATAAGGTGCTCCATCAGGCGGAACGGGTCGGATGAGACGACGGGAGTCCCCGCGTAGAGTTCCATCCCCCCGATATCCGACGTCCGGGAGTGAAGGTCGCCCCGGTCCACCACCCATGCGACATAATGGCCAAATTCGTCGAGCGGCGGCATATACACTGCTGCATTGTAACTCTGCACCCCGATGTTCCGGTAACACTCGAGCACTTTTGCGAGTGCAGGAGCGAGGTCGTGCGGCGACTCCGCGATGATCGCGACCTCGTGCTCCTTCCTCGGGGTGAGGTGCACCATGACCCGGGCGTTTTTATAGACGAGACCGAGGCCGATGGCGGTGTGAGCCAGAAAGAGGTCGTCGTAGTAGTCGCTCCCGTAACGGCACCGGTAGTCCTCCCGGACCCGCTCGATCCGTGCCGGAGCGGTATACGGGCGGTGAGTGAGCAGGATCTGGGCATGGTTGTGCACGACGCTCGCCCCCGCACGCCAGAGGCAGTTGTAGATGAGGAAGGGGTAGACCGCCTGAGGGGTTGTGCGGTGCGCATCCTGGCACCACCGGATGGCCACGCTGATCATATCGGCGATCTGCGGCTCTGTGGTGACGTAGGGAGTGGCCTCTTTCGCGATGATGATGGCGTGGAGGTAATCGTACTTGGCGATGTTGCTTGCCGTGACCCAGTGGTCGCCGTCGATCCTCCCAAACGTGTCGGCCGGCGTCTCATCGAGGGGGTTTGAGAATGGTCCCTCTCTCGCAAGCGCCTGCAGGTCCCGCGTCTCCTCGGCGCGGGGCGTCAACACCGGACGGCGCGCCCGAACAGAGTTGAAGAGCGTGCTCTCGCCGGTCTGGTTATTGGTCACCCTGACGATCTGTTGTGTCTCGATATCGCCGTATTTCTCCCGCACCCACGCTCGCATCGGTTCAGGGAAGACCAGACATCCGGGTTCGACATACCAGGAGAATATCCGGGAGACGACCTCCTCCATATCCGGCGCGAGCTCCTGCACGATACCCGGCAGCCGGGTGATGTCAAGTTTGACCATGGGCCCTTCGTATACCGACCCCGCACCGATAAAGATTCGCATCTGCCGGGGGGGACGCAAAATGAACCCCAGATCGGTCGAACCGGTGCAGATCGCGACCGCGGCCACACCCCGGGCATGGAATGGAAGGCTTATTGACTCCGGGTGAAAACGTACTCTATATTTGTCGAGATCCGCCCGGGCCGGGCACTCTGGTGGATTCTACGGATAACAGGACAATGGCATTCTTTGACAGGTTCCGGACGAATATCGAGAGGTTACGGCAAGAAAAAGATTATTCCGGCCTGGCCGCGGCCATGGAGAGTGCCGACCCCGGTAACCGCGCCGAAGCGGCGCAGGCTCTCGCGAGCCTCGGGGTCCCCGCCATCCCGGATCTAGAGAGAGCGCTGGAGCGGGCCGGGCCTACAACACGCGCCCGGATGACGGAAGCCCTTGTTTCGACCGGGATAACCTCCATCCCCTTGCTCCTCGCCCTGATCCTCCGGGCTTGCCCTGACCTGCAGGCATCGATCGCCACTGCAATCGCAGGAGCGGGCGACGGCATGGCTGAGGCGCTGCTGCCCGCGCTGCACCACCAACAGCCGGCGATCCGGCGTGCCGCCGTGATTGCGCTCCGGGAAACAGGAAAAAAGGCGGTCCCATCCATCGCGGGACTGCTCCATGACGACAACCATTCGGTACGGAGAGAGGCTGCGGACGCGCTTGCCGTACTGCGGTGGACGCCCGATGATCCCGCGGAGAAGGTCTGGTTTTACTACCTCCGGGAAGACTGGACGGAACTCGCCAGACTCCAGGGAGCGGCCGTCCCGGTCCTCCTCAACGCCCTGGCGAGCGAAAAACCCCGGATACGGAGCGAGGCGGCACGGACGCTCGGGAAGATCCGCGACAGCCGGGCTGTCCCGGCGCTGATCACCGTGGTGAAAGACCCGCAGATGGACGTCCGCATGCGTGCGGTTGAAGCGCTCGGAAAGGTGGGCGACGACCGGGCGAAACCCCCGCTCGTCGAAGCGCTCAACGATCCCGGCCATCCGGTGCGGATGGAGGCGGCCTGGGCGCTCGAGCGACTGGGCTGGATCCCGCATAGCGACCTCGCGAGAGCCGAGTACCTGATTGCAAGCGAACAGTGGAGCCAGCTTGTCCGGATGGGGAGACCGGCCATCCTGCCGCTCATCCGGGCCCTCGCGATAGAGTATTCGGGTGTCCGCACCGGTGCGAGCGAAGCGTTGCGGCAACTGGGACAGCCTGCACTCAGCGCCCTGAACGCGGAAGCCGCATCAAAGAACCCCGCCCGGCAACAGCGGGCACGGGGCGCCCTCGAGTATATCCGGCAGCGCCAGGAAGAGACGGCCCGCAAGCAGCCCGCACCGGAAGACTCCGCACAATACAAGAAGGAACTCAAAGAGGGGCTTGCCAGCCAGAAGCGGTTCGAGAAGCAGTTCGGGCGGCCGACGTTTGCCCGCAAGGAGCGGGGCCGGAAGCCCTCGCCGCCACCCAAAAAAGAGGCGGAGACCGCCGCCGCCGGCCCGGAGAAGCCCGCAGAGCAGACGGAAAAAACGCCCGGAAAGCCCGTAAGCCTCAACGACCTCCTCAAGGAGAGCCGGCAGGCGGAGACAGCGTGGGCAGAGGTCAAAGCCCGGCTCAGGGCGGAGACGCCGGCCCCGGCAGGAGCGATCCCGCTCGATCAACTTATTCCGCTCGATTTTGAGGAGGCGATCGCCGGTGCCGATGCCGATAAAGCCCCCGAAGAGGAGGAGGTAAGCGTTCACAAAGAGCCCGTAGTGCAGGAGGCCCTTGAACTGGAGATCCCGGAACTCCCCGGAAAGATGCCGGAACCCGAAGATGTTGAGCCGGTCCCGGAGAAGACAGCACTGGAGCAGTGCCTTGAAGCGCTCAGGAGCAGCGACGAGGAGATCAGGGCGGCAGCGGTTGCCGCGCTGCAGACCATGGGGAAGGAGGCGGTCGGGTACCTCATCCAGGCGCTCAACGACCCCCACTATGCGGTCCGCATCGCCGCCGCGGAAGGGCTCGGCGAGATCGGGGACCGGGCTGCCGTTGATGCGCTGGTCCTGGTATGCAACGACGAAAGAGAGGATGTGCGGATCGCCGCTGCCCGGGCGCTCGGACAGATTGGCGACCGCCGCTCAATCCAGCCGCTCATACGTCTCTTCAGCGACAGGTACCATGGTGTCCGGGTCGCGGCGGCAGATGCCGTCACGGTCTTTGGTCGCGACGCGCTCGGGCCGCTTGAGGAGGCGCTGGACGATCCGGTGCCGACTGTCCGCGTGACGGCAGCCAGGGCAATAGGGCTCATCGGTGCAGGAGAATCGGTCCCGGTCCTCATCGGACACCTGGGAGATGCGGCGCCGGAAGTCCGGTGGAGCGTTGCCCGGGCCCTCGCCGACTTCGGCTCATTGGCGGTTGAGCCGCTCTTTCTGGTGTTGAAGAAGGGAAGGAAAGAGATGCGCCTTGCGGCGATCGACGCCCTCTGGGAGGTCCCGGATAAACGGGCAGGCGAAGCGCTGCGCTACGCCCTTGAGGACGAAGATGAAGAAGTGAGGACAAAAGCAGAGGCCGCCCTCAAGAAACGGCAGGTGATCGATGTCTGGCGGAGAACCCTCGGCAGCCAGGTCCAGGAGGAAGGGAACGCCCCGAAGAAGAAGACAGTCCGCCTGGAGGATAAGAAGGCGTTTGAGCGTTCCGGCCAGCAGGATATCGATACACTTGTGGTGGCGCTCAAGGATAAGGACTGGAACACGCAACTCGGCGCCGCGACGCGCCTCATCATGATGGGACGCCCCGCCGTGGACGGCCTCATCCGCGCGCTCAGGGACGAGAACCGGGAGGTTCAGACCGCCGCCGCCAGCCTCCTCGGGGAGATGCGTGAGACCGCGGTCGAGCCGCTTACAGACGCCTTACGCGATCCCGACCGGTTCGTCCGGCTCGTTGCTGCCCGCAACCTGGGTAAGATCGGGAACAAACGATCCATCGAAGCCCTGATCGGCTCCCTGCACCAGGAGCCCGACAGCGAGGTCCGCGCAACCGTGGCGGAAGCACTGGGCTACATGGGGAGCAGGCAGGCGATAGAATCCCTGGCCCTGGCACTGCGGGACAGGGACGATACGGTCCAGATCGCTGCTGCCCGGTCGCTCGGCTACATCGGGGATAACCGTGCCGTCGAACCGTTGATCCAGGCCTTGAGCGACGTAGACGACCGGGTCCGGCATGCCGCGCTCGAAGCCCTGAAGGACCCCGGGGGCACGGCCCGGGGCCACCTCGTTGCTGCGCTCCGGTCCGGCGACGAGAGGCGCAGGGCGGGGGTTGCCGAAGCGCTGGAATCGGTGGGCTGGGAGCCGGAGACCGTCGAAGAAGAGACGCTCTACCTCATGGCCCGGGACCGGTGGGCCGAGGTGGACCGGGTCGGCGCAGATGCGCTGCCGGTGCTTGCAGGGGCGCTCTCCGACCCGTCGATCGAGGTGCGGGCAAACGCCGTCAGGGCTATCGCCCGGATCGGGGGGGAGGAGGCCGTCGCCCTCCTCATCACGGCGCTCCAGGACGATGCCCTCGTGGTCAGAAAGCGAGCTGAACGGGGCCTGATCGATATGGGAGAGGCGGCTCTTCCCGCACTCACCCTGGCGGCCGCTCAGCCGGAGGCCCGAGAAGAGGTCCAACGGGTCATCGATGAGATCCGCCGGGACGAACCGGGGATGCCCTAGTGCATCGATTCTCGATCAGCAGTACAATCGAAGGGGTACCGGCTAGATTTCGCACTCTTCGGAAGGTTATAGTTTGGGGTATGCCCGGGCACGGTTTCCCATAGGGTATCGCCATGACTGCCCCCGCCCTCGGGGCGGGGGTGGATAGGAGCGCTCCGTGGGAGATACGACGAAGGCCGGATATGGCCGGTTAGTTTGGAATCATTGTCCTAGGGGATCCGCCCGGCCGCCTGCCAGTAATCGTACTCGTGCTGCCAGCGGTCCTTGTTCGCCGTGACCAGGGCCTGCATCCGCTCCTGCATCGCGGCGTGGAATCTCTCCTGCTCCGGGTAGGTCTCTTTATTCGCGATGGCCTGTGCGAGCCGCTTGCCAAGTTCGTAGGCCCTCCCCTCCGCAGGCACGATCGTCTCCGGGTCTCCCCCGAGGACCACGCCGACACCGCCCACGGTGGTTGCCCCCAGGGTCCGGAGGACGCCGTTGAGGTAGGCGACCACCTCATCCGCTCCGGACCCGCCCGCCGTGGCGACGGCGCACCCGTACTTCCCGGTGAAGACCTGGCAGTGGATCGCGTCCGCCATCCGGTCGAGCATGGTCTTGATCTGAGCGGTGACGGAGTCGATGTAGTTAGGCGACCCGAAGACGATCCCATCGCTTTCAAGCATCTGCTGGTACAGGGCGGCGAAGTCGTCATCCCTGACGCACTCTCCCCGCTCGCAACAGGTCAGACACCCGGTGCAATACTCGATCTGGAGCTTCGCGACGTCCACGAGTTCTCCATCGGCCCCGGCGCTCCGTGCTCCTTCGAGGACGGCCTGGACAAGCCGGAGCGTCTGGCTCCTTGAGCCGCGGGGACTTCCGTTAATGGCAAGTATCTTCATTATTTCTCCTCTTTTCGCGAATCTGTGTTCAGGCGCGTTCCTCCGGCAGCCTTACGGGATGTCGTGGGTGACGGCGATCTCGACGCGGTATTGCCAGTCGCAGTCGCCGGGGAACGGATCGATGGTGAAGATCTTCGTCTCGCCCGCCGGGAACCGGGGGATAACGATGGTCTCGGTCGACCGGATCATGCCGCTTTCATTGTCGACGAGCATAAACCGGATGACGACGTTTCTCCCGGGCGCATCGCCGGTGTTGGTCACCCGCCCCGTCACAACCCAGTAGCAGGACGCATCGGCGCGAAAGTGCTTCTCGGGTGCGGTGACGGTGGTCGAGAACGAAGGCTGCGGCCCGGCGGGTGAGTAAGTGACCCGGGCAGGCGGCGTCTCCTCCGGAGTCGGCGCCTCCGGTTCCCCGGGAATCTCCGCGCAGCCTGCCGCGGCAGCAGCGCCGATGAGGCAGGCGATGAGCAGAAGGCTCATCCGACCCTTTCCCGAGGAAGACGTTTCCTGCATGATGGGTCATTGGCCGGAGGCTATATAACAGGTTCGGAAGGGTATTGCAGCCGGAAAAGAGTATCCGGGAGTGCGGGGTGTCCCGGACTGCCGGGCACGCCCACCCTGCCGGGGGCGGGGGAACGGTTATATGCTCTCCAGGCAAGGGGCATTCGGAGCCGGGAGGAGTGCTGATGAGCGGGGATGCCGTAGAAACCATCGGGACCGTGAAGGTCTGCAACGCCGTAACGGGAGAGGTGGAAGAGGTTGAGCGGGTCGTCAAGTCCGACGAGGAGTGGCGGCGGCAGCTGACGCCGGAGCAGTTCGCGGTCGCCCGGAAAGAGGGCACGGAGCCGGCCTTCACCGGGAAGTACCACGACTGCAAGAAAGACGGCCTGTATGTCTGCGTCTGTTGCGGCAACCACCTCTTCTCTTCGGAGACGAAGTTCGAATCAGGGACAGGCTGGCCGAGTTTCACAAAAGCCGTATCCGACCTGAACCTGCGGACGGAGCTCGACAGCCGGTTCGGCATGAGCCGGACCGAGGTGCTCTGCAGGCGGTGCGACGCCCACCTGGGCCACGTCTTTTACGACGGGCCGCCGCCGACCTTCAAGCGCTACTGCATGAACTCGGCATCGCTCCGGTTCGTGCCGCGCGAGGACCTGCAACAGCAGAGATAGAGGGGCGGGGGCGGCCGCGAGACGGTCACGGCGTTCCGCCGAGGCGCCAGACCGGGCTCTCTCCGACGATGGTGGTCTGAAGATAGGCACTGGCCGGGTCAAGGCCCTCCGGCACCTCGAAGAAGAGATACCCCGTCAAAAACTCACCCCGACCGAGAAGAACCCTGGTGTATGACCCTCCCTGGGTGGTCGGGCCGGGCGACGCGAGCGGGCGGTAAGTCTCCCCGGCGTAGTGGAGGGTGAAGGTGCTCTCCGCCGGGATCTGGATACGGGTGTTGACGCCGTCCCCTTTATGACCGAGGTGCGCCGCCCGGAGAGCCACCTGGAGGTAGGACATCCCGGGCCCTGCGGTATACTGCACCGGCTTCGTGCCGGTGGTCCAGAACGTGTGCGACCACGTTACCCGTTCGACGACCAGCGAGGCGGAGTTCTCCCCGCGAGTATCATCGTAACGGAACCGCCCACCGATCTGCAGGGCACCGGGGAATTCAGGAGCGGACGCCACGGCGAGGCCCGGCGAAGCCGGCGCGATCCCCGGACTCTCTCCAGGAGGGCGGCTGCATTCCTCCAGGGCATCGGAGAGAGATGCGATCCCAAGAGCGATGCGGCCCAGTGCATCGTCCGTCACGCTCTGGTTTCCGGGGATCCCCCCGTAAAGGAGGGTCCCGGCTGCCGCGAACTCGTCGAGCGCAGCGATGAAGTGTGAGCGTGCGGGCTCGCTTCCCGGGGAGACCTCAAGGACGGCGGCATCGGCACGGAGACTCTCCACAAGAGAAGAGAGCCCGACTGCCTGGTCGCGGAGCGCCGCATCGTCCCGGGTATGCAGCGAATGGATCTGTCCCACGGAGAGTTCCATGAGCGGGATGCTGGCCCCGGCGATCAGCGATTCCAGTCGCTCGTCGTCCGTCGCAGAGAGGAGGGCCGTGCCGTTCTCCGGTCCTGCCCCCGGAACGGAGGCGTTTCCGGGAGCACCGGCTGCCTCTGCCGGCGAAGCGGGAGAAACCATCGCGCAGACCGCCGGAAAGAGGAGCAGGCCGGTGAGGACCACCCCGACAAAGCCGGCTGCCAGCAGCACCGCCGCGTGAGACCCCCTCATTATCACGGATCAGTGTATCGCACACGGAACGGATATTGGTTGCGATGGAAGTCCGGCATTACGGCACCGGTTCCCGGCCGGCGGGCTGCAAAGGCCGGTGAACACCCCCGGACAGAACCGGTGCAGAAACCCGGTCATAGCGTCTTTCCAAGCGCCCAGACAGGAGAATCGCCGCCATCGAGAGCCACCCGGACAGAGCATTCATTGAGATTGAGCGCTGCAGGAACGTCAAAGACGATATACCCGGTCTTCACCCCATATCGGTCCAGCCTCGTCGCAGTGTAGGGCTCCCCGAGCGACGTCCCGGAGGCGAGCGTTATCGGGGTATAGGTCGTCTCACGGTACTGGAGCGTGAAAGCACGCACCTCCGGGGTCCGGATCGTATACGTCCTGCTCTCCCCTTTATGGCCCAGGTTCGTGATCTTCACCTGAATCAGCAGGAACGTCCTCCCGGGTTCCGCCACAATCGCCTCCGGGCCCGCATCACGGGCGTAGTAGACGCCGGTGCTCTTCACCGACTCCAGCATCAGGGAGATGTCGTTCGCACCGGTCCGGTCTTCGTAGACGTACCGCTGCAGAAGCGGCAACGCGTCCCGGGAGGCGGAGGCCCGGGGCAGGGAGAGGCTGGTCGCCGCGATCTCTTCCGGCGCCTCCAGCACGGAGCCGTGCAGATACTCGAACGCATCACTGAGATGGCCCGACCCCTGCCGGTTCGCTTCAAGGGCTGCATCAACCGTCGTCTTGTTGAGAGGAGCGGTTCCCTGCAGCGTCTCGCCGGCCGCTCCATACGACTCGAGAGCAAGGGTGAACGAGGTTTTCAGGCCTTTTCGGTCCTCTGAAACTTCGAGCGCCGTCAACTCCCTGATAAGGTCCTTTGCGAGCGTGCGGAGCGCGGCAGCACTCTCCCTTGCCGGCAATTCGTCCCAGGCGTAGAGGGCGTAGGTGTTCTGCACGGAGAGCAGCATGAGCGAGGCGCCGGAATCTTCGACCAGATCGACCAGTTCTTCATCGTCGTAGTCAGGGACGACTACCGTGGCGTTCTCGGCCTCCGGGGCGGTTTCGTTCTCGTCGGGGATGGCGGGCGAGCCGGCCGCTCCCGGCACGGCCACGGGAGTGAGATTCAGAGGGTGGCCACCCTGGAGCCGGTCATCAACCCCGGCAAAGAGGCTGGAGAGGTTCTGGGCGGCGGCCGCATGCGATACTCCGGGGGCGGGTGTGCCTGAACCGGCGTCCGGGGAGGGGCAGAAGAGGAAACTCGTGAAGAACACGAGAGCCAGTATCATCACAACGGCGTCCTGGAGGTCCACAACGGATATAGATCTTCCTTTTCAAGAGAAATAACTTCCCCGGAAACCGGCGCTCCGGGTTTTGACTGCACCCCGTGACGACGGCACGAACCATTATTCTCCGGCGGCACCGACCTTTGATCCGTGACCGGCGATACATCCCCCTGGGACGAGGACTACCGGAGGCGAGGCGATCTCTGGGGCGGAGCCCCGGCGCCGCTCCCGGACCTCCCGGCCGGTGCCGCCGTCCTTGAGGTCGGGTGCGGGAACGGCAAGACACTTGCGGCCCTTCTCAGGCGGTCCTCGCGCGTGGCCGCGGTCGACATCTCCCCCCATGCCGTCGCTCTCGCCCGGCGGCACCCGGACACGGCGCCGGCCAGCCTCGGCGTCGCCGATGCCCGGCACCTGCCGTTTTGCGAGGGAGCGTTCGACGCGGTCGTTCTGGTCCACATCATCGGCCACCTGCCCGAACCGGGCCGGAGGGCCGCGGCAGCCGAGGTATGCCGGGTGCTCAGGACCGGGGGCACCGCTTTCTTCCGGGGGTTCTCCGTCGAGGATATGCGCGCCGGGAAGGGAGCGGAGACGGAGCCGCAGACCTTCCGGAGGGGCGAGGGCATCATCACCCACTACTTCACCGAAGACGAGGTGAGAGAACTCTTTGCACCACTCGTCCCGGTCTTTCTCCGGACGCACCGCTGGCGGATGCGGGTCAGGGGCCGCGACCTCCCCCGGGCCGAGATCGAGGCGGTGTTCAAAGACGGGAGAGACTGATGAGATCAGGAGTCTGGAATTCTATCAACTACAACTCCCCCCTTCCTCCAGTTGTAAAAACCGTGCACGGCTTCCCACTGGATATCGCCATTGGGGAGGGGTTGCTTCTCTTCAGTTGTACAAAACGGTACACGGCTTCCCACTGGATATCGCCACGCGGGGGTGGAGACAGGGATAGCGCCCTCTGAATCCTACACGTTTTGTCAGGATATCGCCACGCGGGGGTGGAGACAGGGGAGGGGGGTTTCCCCCCTCCCCTGAAACCCCTCCCCCAGGCGCGATATCCACCACGGTCCACTGTACCGGGCTTTTTCATCGCTCGGGTTACCCGTCGGGAGGACGCTCGTACACAAACCCGGTAGTGCATCCAGACAACGCCGACCCTACCAGACCGGCCCCGCGCGCACGAGCGCCTGAAGGCCCGGTCCATCGCCATTCCCCGGCCCGGCAGAGACGGGAACCGGAGGTGACATACCTTTTTTACGCATCGGAACCGAGATATGGTAGCGAATTATGCGGACCCGGGAGTTCACGCCGGCCGAGACGGCCACTCTCCGGGTTCGTCTGTGCAGAATGGTCAACCTTTTTTGACATCCGGACACCATACCAGAGGAGGAAGAGAAGTCATGTGTATTGCAATGCCCGCTGAGGTGCTGGCAATAAAAGAGGGCAACATCGGCGTCGTCGACTTCGGCGACCTGCAGCAGGAAGTCAGGCTCGACCTCGTCGACGTGAAAATCGGGGAGTTCGTGCTCGTTCACGTCGGGTTCGCCATCCAGCGCCTCAGCAGAGAGGAGGGACTTGAGACCCGCGAGCTCTTCAAGCAGGTCCACGCCGCGGCGATGGAGGAGTGATGCACGAGTACAGCATCGCCTACGACATCTATACGACCGCCCGCCGGGCGGCACTCGAGAACAACGCAAAAGAGGTGAAGTGCATCTCCATCGACGTCGGCAAGATGGCGATGGTGAACCCCGAGCAGGTGGAGTTCCTCTTCAATATCATCATCGAGGACGACCCGCTCTTTTCGGGCGCCCGGCTCTCGTGCAAGGATATCGAGGCACGCACCCGCTGCTCCTGCGGTTATGAGGGGAGCGAGCGGTTTATCTGCCCTCAGTGCGGGAAACTCCCGGAGATCGTTGCAGGAATGGAGATCGTAGTAACAAACATCGAGATAGAAGTGGACGAAGAATGAAAGTCAACCTCATGCACGGTGCCGGCGGCGAGGTGATGGGCGAACTCCTGCGTGTCATCACCAACCTCGAGCACAACAACGCCGGCGGGATAGGCCTTGAGTCGCTCGACGACGGGGCGGTCATCCCCTTGAACGGCCAGAATATCGTTTTTACGACCGACAACCATGTGGTCTCGCCGATCTTCTTCCCCGGCGGGGATATCGGTCGTATCGCCGTCTGCGGGACGATCAACGACCTTGCGATGATGGGCGGGCGGCCGATCGCCCTCTCGTGCGGCATGGTCATCCCCGAAGGCTTCGATGTCGCCGACCTCGAGCGGATCGTCGCGTCGATGGACGCCGCACTCGGCGAATGCGGCGCAAACCTCGTGACGGGAGACACCAAAGTGCTTGAGCGGGGCGCGCTCGATACCATCATCATCAATACCGCCGGGGTCGGCGTCGCCGAACGGGTGGTGCGGGACAACGGGCTTCTCGCCGGCGATGCGATCATCGTCAGCGGCACCATCGGCGACCACGGTATCGCCATCATGGCCCACCGCGAGGGGTTCGACTTCGGCGGCCAGATCCACTCCGACGTCGCCCCTCTCTGGACGCTCGTCGAGCAGGCGCTCGCGGCCGGAGATATCCACGCCATGAAAGACCCGACACGGGGCGGGTTCGCGAACGCCATCAATGAGATGGCGAGAAAGAGCGGCGTCGGCGTCGTCATCGAGGAAGAGGCCCTCCCCTTCCGGACGAGCGTCCGGAGCGCCGCCGGTATGCTCGGCATCGACCCTCTTGAGGTGGCAAACGAGGGCAAAGTCGTCATGGGGGTAGCCCCCGGCGACGCCGAGGCCGTCCTCGCGGCGCTCCGGAAGCACCCCTACGGCCGGGACGCCGCGATCGTCGGCAGAGTCGTCGAAGGCTCTCACGTGATCATGCGGACTGCCATCGGCGGAGAACGGTTCATCGAGCCGCCGATCGGCGATCCGGTCCCGCGCGTCTGCTAGCAAAGAACTGCAACCATCTTTTTGCGCCGCTACCGGTGGGAACCGTGCCTGTGATATACGATCGTCACCACTCTCTGCTCATATGGTGAGGCATAATGCGATGACAGGAGAGGCGGAGATCGAGGTGCGCCTGGTGGATGCCTGGGATGTGGAAATGATCGCAGACCTCTACCGGGCAGGGGGCTGGTGGAACGAGACCTGGGACCCTGCCGGCCTCGGTGCCCTCATCGCCGGGAGTTTCGCCTTTGCCGTCGCCGTCGACCCTGCGGCCGAGAGAGCGGTCGGTATGGGCAGGGTGATCTCGGACGGGGTCTCGGACGGCTACGTCCAGGACCTGGTCGTCCTCCCCGGCTACCGCGGGCAGGGCGTTGGAACGATGATCTTATCAACGCTGCTGGATTACTGTAGATCTGCAGGTGTCACCTGGGTCGCCCTTGTCGCCGAACCCGGGACCGAAGCATTCTATACCGCGCTCGGATTCCGGAGAATGGAGGAGCACATACCCATGCGGTGGTATCCGGAGAATAGGTGAGGCATGCTGAGATTTGCTGACTTCAAACCCGTGGGCCTGGACGATCGCGACCTCTTCGTGGAGCACTATCGGAAGTTCCCCCAGGTGCACAGCGACAATACGTTTGCGAACATGGTCTGCTGGAACCATTACGCGGATTACCGTTTTGCTGAGGTTGAAGGTGCAATCGTCCTCTCAAGCACCATCGAAGGCGCAACGTCGTTCCGTATGCCGATCGGCCCGCAGAACCCGGACGTGCTCCACGACATCATCGATCTCGCGGTGAGGGAGGGCGGTGAGACGCCGCTACGGGTCCTCGACCCGGTAAACGAAGCGTGGATCAGGGAAGTCTACCCGGACCTGCCTCTTCATCCAAACCGTGACTTCTTCGACTACATCTACCGAACTGAAGACCTCGCCGAACTCGCCGGAAAGGGCTACGCCACCATCCGCCGCCAGGTCAATCGGTTTGAACGGGAGCATGCGTATACGGTCGAGGCGATCAGCACGGAGAATATCAACGAGGTCTGGGAGTTCCTGGTTGTCTGGTGCGAATGGCGGGACTGCGACTCCGAGCCCATCCTTGCATACGAGAAAGAGGCCCTTCTTTTTGCAGTGAACAACTTCTTTGCCATCGGCCTTGAAGGATTTATCATCAGGATCGGCGGCACGATCGGGGCAATATCGATTGTCGGGCCGGTCAACCAGGAGATGGCGGTCGTTCACTTCGAGAAGGCGCTTCCCGAGACCTACCGGGATATCTACAAGGTGATCACGACCGGGACGGCGGCCGGGCTCCGGGAACGCTACCGCTACGTCAACCGGGAGTGCGACATGGGCGTGCCCGGTCTCCGTGAGTCAAAGACGCGGTATCACCCCGCCTACATGGTCGAGGTGCAGTACGCGACCCGGGACGACCTGGTGGCGTCTCGATGACGACCGCCGACCTGGTGCTCCGGAACGTGACGCTCCCGACAGGTCGGCGGGCTGATATCGTCATCGCCGGGGGTATCGTCCGGCACGTCGGGGCACCGGTGCGCGCCGACGAGACGATCGACTGTGCCGGGTATACCTGCCTCCCGGGAGCGGTCGACATGCACGTTCACATGCGGGGCGGGGTGCAGGTAGAGAAAGAGGACTGGCACACGGGCACCGTGAGCGCGATCGCCGGCGGGGTGACGGTCGTCGTCGACCAGCCGAACACCGTCCCCCCCATCACCACGCCCGAACTCCTCCGGGCACGTGTCCGCGAGGCGGAGGGGGAGGCCGTCTGCGGGTTTGCGGTGAACGCAGGCGTCTTTCCGGGTGCGGATCTCTCCGGGATGCGGGATGCCGGCGCGATGGCCTTCGGAGAGACCTTCGCTGCGCCGTCGAGTTACGGCGAGGGGCTCGATCCGGAGACTCTCAAGGAGATGTTGACCCGCATCCACGCCCTCGGGGGGCTTGCCACGGTCCACGCCGAGGAGGTCGCCGGAGAGGCGCCGGCGACGCTCGCCGACCACGACCGCGCTCGTTCCGGCGCCGGAGAGGCGCGCGCCGTCCAGGCGGCCGCTGCCCTCGCTCCGGACGGGATGCGGCTCCACTTCTGCCACCTGAGCACCGCCGCCTCGATCCGGGCCGCCCGCGGCACGGTGGAGGCGACGCCGCATCACCTCTTCCTCTCGCACGAGATGTTTGCCGGGGACGATACCCGGGCCCGGGTGAACCCCCCCCTCCGGGACGAAGCGACCCGGCGCGGCCTCTGGTCCTGCTGGGATGAGATCGACGTCGTCGCATCGGACCACGCCCCGCACACGGTTCCAGAGAAGGGCCTGCCGTTTGAGTCCGCTCCCTCCGGTATCCCCGGGGTCGAGACGATGGTGCCGCTCCTGATGGCAGCGGTGCGCCGGAGGCGGATCACCCTCGCCTCGGTGATCGAGAAGACGTCGTGGCGGCCCGCCGCCGTCCTCGGCATCCCCCGCGCAGGGTTTCTCCCCGGCGACCGGGCGGACTATGCCCTCTACCCGGACGAAGTCACCCGCATCGACGCGTCGAGCCTCCACGCTAAGTGCGGCTGGTCGCCGTTCGAGGGGCTCGATGCAGTCTTCCCGGACGAGGTGGTCGTCCGGGGCACGCGGGCCTACGTCTGCGGGGATTACCGGGAGGCGCACCCGGCATGGTACCCCGGGCGAGGATATTTATCCTCGAAACGTGAATAATATCGGGCCGATACAGCGCATCTTTAGGTCCCCGGGTGATCACCTGGCGAGACGCCTGGACATGATCCGCGGGACAACCCAGGTGCGCGACAGGCGCGCCTGGCATATGGGTACGATCGGGTGAGGACCGGCATCAGCCGCCTGTGAGCATCGATCGTTAGTGCCGGGCGACATCCTTTCAGGAGATCTTTTCTTATGGAACCATACGCCGAAGCCATTGTCGAGACCGGGAATGGTGTTACCATAGCGCTCGATGTTACGGCCGGCGCGAAAAAGAGGTCGTTTCCAGCCGGCTACAACGAGTGGCGCAAGAGCATTCGCTGTCAGGTCACGGCCCCTGCTGTCGGCGGGAAGGCGAACCGGGCCGTTATCGACCTCGTCGCAGGGACGTTTTGCATACCCCGCACCGATGTGAGCATCATCGCCGGGCACACGTCCTCGTCGAAGACCGTGGCGATCGCCGGTCTGTCGAAACTCGATATCCTGGCACTTCTTTCCCCTCACGAAGCCTGATCCGCTCCGGAGAGGGATACGGCAGGTGCCGGAACCGGGTAATTATCGCAAATAAAATATATAGCGCGCATCATCAAAATCAAAACCATAGAAAGCCTGTTTTTGGATTTTGACTTTGAAAAACCTTATGATCTCGGCGCCATCTGATTTAAGTAATTGCACCTTCGATATATAACTGATTGCCATCCCCGCGCAGGTGACGCCTTGCGCGGGGATGACGATCGGATTTGTACTTCAGGAGGCAGGACTCCATGTATTCACCAGAAACTACAAAATATCTCATCCATCTTACTCTGCAGATCGAGGGGGTGGTCGATAAACCCGACGTCGTGGGCGCTATCTTCGGCCAGACGGAAGGGTTGCTCGGCGAAGACCTTGACCTGCGGGATTTACAGAGGACGGGCCGTGTCGGCAGGATCGACGTCCAGATCACCACAAAGCGAGGAGAGACCAAGGGGGAGATACTCATCTCATCCTCGCTCGACCGGGCGGAGACCGCGCTCCTTGCTTCGTCGCTCGAGACGATCGACCGGGTCGGGCCGTGCACGGCCCGCGTGAAGGTCGACCGTATCGAGGACATCCGGGTAACCAAACGGCGCAAGATCGTCGAGCGCGCGAAAGAACTCCTCCTCGAGGACTTCGATGAAGGAGCCATTAACAGCGACGATCTGCTCGACGAGGTCCGGGAAGTCATCAGGATAGAGAAACTCGAGTACCTCGGAGAGGAGCGGGTTCATGCGGGCCCGAACGTCGTAGCCTCCGATGCCATCATCCTTGTCGAGGGGCGGGCCGACGTGATCAACCTGCTGCGCTACGGGATCAAGAACGCGGTTGCGGTCGAGGGGACCAACGTCCCGCGCGTCATCATCGACCTCTGCTCGCAGAAGACCGCAACGACCCTGCTCGACGGCGACCGGGGCGGCGAACTGATCCTCCGCGAACTCCTCCAGGTCGCCGAGATCGACTTCGTGGCATACAGCCCGCGGGGCAAGAGCGTCGAGGAGATGAGCCGCAAGGAGATCGTCAAGGCGCTCCGGAACAAGGTGCCGGTAGAGGGGATCACCGACCAGATCCCCAACGAGGAAGCGATGGAGCGGTTGCCCCCGCCGGTCAACCACACCGGGGACGAGGAGTTGCCTGAGCAGAGAGACGAGGAGAACCAGAAACCCCCCTCGACGCTCAGCGAGCACATGGCCGGCGTCCGGGACAAAAAGATCGCACGGTTCCTCTCCCCGGACTACGCCGTCCTCCTCGAATCGAGCGCTACCGATCTCGAAGGCGCACTCCAGACCCTGAACGGGGATGTTGAAGGGCTTGTCGTCGATCGTATCATCGACCAGAGACTTCTCGATCAGATCGGGGGAAAGAATCTGGAATTCGTAGCTGCCCGCGACTTTAAAGGGATCATAAAACGCCCCTTCTCCATCAGGCTCATAAAGATAGGATGATGGTTATCCGGTGTGCAAATTTATAAATATTTATCTTCACTATTTTTATCTCTGGGAGAGAATATGCACAAGGAAGAACTAATTGCCTTACACGGGATACTTACGGAGATTAAAGACTTCTTTGAGATGGCAAACCCGGAGTTGAAGTTCTCGCAGTATTATGCGTTAAAGATAGAACCCTCTCAGGTACACAAGAGCAAAATGGAACATAAGTATGCAATATTCGTGCTCGGGACGGAACTTGCAAATGCCATGAGGGACGTGGAGTTCTCGTCATCCGGCCGGATCTCTGCCCGGATGAAGGAACTTGCAGAGAAGACCTTAAAAGAGATCGAGTATCTCCAGTAAACACCTGATATTCGCGTGTCGCCCGCCGATACCTGTCTTGTTGACGGGCAGATACGCTGTCGGTCGAGGGGCCAAAGCCCCATCCCTCCTCTCCTCAGGCACGCATCTCGCGCTCACGCTCGATGAGGTATGCAGCCAGCAGGTTCGGGATCGGTGCCGCCATGCAGTGCCAGTTCGGCGTCCCGTTCACTTCAAGAACCGTATACCCGTCCCTATCCCGGAGGAGATCGACACCGCAGTAGTCGATCCCGATCGCCGACGCCGATGCCTCGGCGATGGCGCGCATCTCCTCGTCGATCGGGACCGGCATGCCGGTCCCGCCCTGGTGAATGTTGTGCATCAGGCCCTCAGAGACCCGGGTTATCGCGCCGACGGCCTCTCCGCCGAGGACAAAGACGCGGAAGTCCCGGTCGTTCTTGACGTACTCCTGCAGGTACCAGGGTCCCGGCCCGAGGTCGTCCGGGTCCGTCACCAGCCGGATGCCGTTTCCGTCATACCCGTAGAGCGGCTTATAGACGATCTTGCCGTGCCGGAGCAGGAAATCCCGGGCCTGCGTCTCCGAGCGTATGTAGGCCGTCTCCGGTGTCCGCACCCCGTTCTGCAGCAGGAGGGCCGACGTCATCGCTTTCGATGCACAGTCAACGATACTCCGGGGTGTGTTGATCACCCGGTTATGGAGCGAGAGCACACTCAGGGTCTCGAACTGGTGCCCGTCCTGTCGGATCCCGCAGACCCAGATGAGCTCGTTCTCAAGCCCGGAGTTGAGGGGGTCGATCGTGCTGAGGTCAAGGACCCGGTATCGGGCATCGGCTCTCTTCAGTTCCTGTATAACGGCGCCGGTCGAGTTATCGTCCGGCGTATCGGTCGGTTTAGGTACGATATGGATCATGCGCCTCACGTCCCGCTCCCGGGACTAACGGTTTATCTTCGCGTTACAGTACCCTTTTGTATCTCGCCGGATATAATCGATGGGGAAGAAGAATACCATGCAGAAAAACCGGATCGGCATCATCGGGTGCGGGAATCCCCTCATGGGAAATGACGGGGCGGGGATCCTGGTGATGCAACGCTTCGAAGGGAGGTATCCCGCCGTCGACTGCATCGACGGCGGCACCGGGGGTTTGGGCCTGATCCCGCTGATGGAGGCGTATGAGAAGGTGGTGATCGTCGATGCAATGGTGGGCGTCGGCGACCGTATCGGCGAGGTCCTCACGTTAGAAGCACCGCCTTCCCCGGATCTCCCTCTATGCGCACTCCACGACATCGGGATCGGGGAGGTGGTGACGATAGCCCGGGAACTCGGATACGTCGGGGAGGTGGTGACCGTCGGCATCGAGGCGGGGGAGATCCGGGCGTTCAGCCGGATGGTGGACCCGGCGATCGAAGAAGGGATCCGGGTTGCCGAGAGAGAGATCGAGGGAATCCTCCGGAGATGGACCCGCGAGGCTGGTGGTGTTTTCACAGGTACGTAGATGAGGCGTACAGGTATCCCTGCACCGCGTTCCATTCCAAAGGTATAAATAGTAAGGTTTATCTCATACCACTGAGTTGAAGGAGTCTGTATGCAACTGCCACGAGGTCGATTTCATCGCCTTTTTAAGTCCACGACAATTCGTGCCTTGATAGGGGAGATGGGATCGACACGGTTCACCGGGATCTGCACGATCATTCTTGGCAGTGAGCGTGCCACCCTGGTGCTGAACGAGGGTCTGGTGGTGCTTGCCGAATATGGGGGCATAAACGGGCAGCACGCACTGGATGCAGTGTTGAAGGGCGAAGAGAGCGAAGCGGCAGCAGAGTTGAATCTCCTGACATCTGAGCAGTTACAGCTCGCCCTGGAGTTCAACCGGCCGTTCGCCATCGCTGAACCCCGGATGGGAGACCAGAGAAGAACGTCGCCAGCGAAGGCTGCCCCGGGAAGGGCGAGACCGCCCGCCGGGTCGAAGAGAACCGGTGCGGCACCCTTGCCGGAGCACCGTCCGGGACCGTCCGCGGAGGGGCACCGGATCCCCATGCCGGGAGTGAGACTCGTGCAGGAGACGGCCACGGTCTTTCCACCCGAAAGCGATGAGATCGACACGCTCGTCCGGAACATGGAGGATATGGACGTTGAGCAGCTCGTCAATGATTTCAGGGTGAATTGCAAGGATATGCTCCGGAGAATTCACCTCGATCACCTCATCCAGGACGAAGATACGTAACAGGAGCTGATAACTGAATGGAATTAACAGGCATCGTCGAGGTTCTCCTCGGTATCATCACGGTGACGGTAATAGCCGGTTTCGCCGGCGTTCTGTACTTCCTCTCGAAGATCGACCGGGCACTCGCCCGGCAGCAGCCCGGGGGTACCGGCAGTTTCCCGGAGTCTCCGGGGGAGCCGGGCCCCGTCGGGCCCGCGAGGCCCCGGACAGCGCTCAATCTTCAAGCAACCGGGAGCCTTGAAGAATCCCTGGGCGCAATAGGCCAGAAGTACAGCCTTGCGTCCTTCACGCTCGCGACCGCAGACGGCCTCCTGATCGGCTCGACACGGCCCGGCAGCGAGGACGAGGCAGCCCGGTACAGTTTCCTCTACACCCAGGGAAGGCTGCAGGACGAGACCGGAGCAGAACTCCTGGGCATCCCCTATCGCGGGGAGACGGTGGTCGGCATCGCCCGCCCCTCAGAGCCCCTCTCCGCCGAAGAGATGAGCGCACTCGAAGAGGATACCCGGGATGCCCTGCGGCACTGGGTGTGAGGCCGATGAGCCAGAGCGTGTAACGAGTGATTCCATGGTAAAAGTGTATACAATTGCGTCCGGGAAAGGCGGTACCGGCAAAACGACGGTCACAGCCAACCTGGGGCCGATGCTGGCCCGGTACGGAAAGAAGACATGCATCCTGGATGCCGACGTCGGAATGGCAAATCTCGGCCTCATTTTAGGGCTTGAGGACCTGCCGGTGACCCTGCACGAGGTGCTGGCAGGCAAAGCGCGCGTCAGGGACGCCACCTACGATGGGCCGTTCGGCGTGAAGGTGGTCCCGTGCGGGCTCTCCCTGCAGGGCTTCCAGCAGTCGAACCCGGACCGGTTAAAAGATGTCATGACCGATCTCGTCAGTGAGTTCGACGTCCTGATCCTGGATGCTCCTGCGGGGATCAGCAGGGACGGGGTCATTCCGCTGACCATCGCCGACGGGGTGATTCTCGTCGTAAACCCCGAGATCTCCTCGATCGTCGATGCCATAAAGACGAAGATCCTGACCGAGACCGTCGGCGGGCACGTCGAAGGGGCGATCATCAACCGGGTTGTCGGCAGCGGGGACGAATTCAACCGCGCCCAGATGGAGAAACTCCTCGGCGTTCGGGTGCTCGGAATCATACCGGAAGACCCGAACGTGCGGCGGGCATCGGCCGGCAGGTCGCCCATCGTGGTGAAGTACCCGATGTCCGAGGCATCAAAGGCCTTCAAGCGCCTCTCCGCCGACATAGGCGGTATCGAGTACGTCGAGGATGCGGCGCCGGTCGTGCGGGAAGGGTTCGTCGATCGGCTGGCCCGTGCCCTCTTCCGGGCGAAGGCATAACGATTGAGGGTTACCCTCACCACCGCCATTTTTGTTGGTCGTTTGCGGTCCGCGGCATCCCGGCGCACGGGGTGTCGGCAGCTCCATGCGGCGAAGGTTCGAGGTCACCGACGCCCGGGGACCCCCCGTCCGGGCCTGCATGAAGCGCCGGGAACCCCGGATGGGTAAAACGCCCTGTTTTTCTGCCTTTTCTCTGCTGTAGATAAGAGGAGGCGGGCTGTTTACCCTAAGGCTCCCGTGAGCCCACGATCGGCCCGAAGATACCATGAAGATGAATAAAATCCCCTGGTTTCTGACTATAGAGGAAATATTCCGGCGAATCAACTATATATAATTATATTTTAATAGCAGGAGGTGGTAATCACATCCAGAGGCTCATAATGGATATACGTGTGGATAAGGACGCGTGCGTCGGGTGCGGCCTCTGCGTCAAAGACTGCCCGATGCACGTGTACGAACTCCAGGAAAAGGTGAGTGTACCGGTCAGGCCGAATAACTGCATGGGGTGCCTGTCCTGTCACGAGATCTGCCCGGCCCAGGCACTCGAGCACCGCGGCATCTACGCAGCGAAGAGGCATTACATCGACATCAAAGTCTGTGAGATGCTCCGGAAGGTGGTCTGATGAGCGCGGGCTATATCGATGAGTTGCACGAGGCGTTCCACTCCGATCTCGTCTACCGTCCCGAGGAGATCCCTCTCGAATGTTCGCCGCGGCCAAAGGAGATGGAACAGACGCTCCACGGCGTGATGAAACTCAACGGACTCGTTATCAGGTCGCTTGAAGAGATCGCAGGCAGGGGGGCAAACGCTGTCACCTACCGCGCCGGGAAGAAGTTCGGGCACGAGGTCGCCAAATACTTCCAGAAACGCGAGGACGTGGAGGGGGCGCTCCACGAACTCTCCGATCTGCTTCGCGGCCAGTACTCGTTCGAGGTCTGGAAACCCGAGGACAAGGAGACGTTCATCATCGAGGAGAACGGCGAGACCTTCATCTACCTCGTCTTCCACGACTGCATCGTCCGCCAGACGCTCCGGCGCAACGGTCTCGACCAGGGCGGCCCGCTCTGCCAGACACTCTTCGGCTACGTCGTGGGCGCAATCGAGGAGATCACCGGCAGAAAAGCCAAACTGGAGATCGTCCATACCGGCCCGAACGCCTGCTTGAAGAAACTGGTTCTGAAATGAGGCGGAATGATGAAGATCGCTATTGAGGAACTGGCAGGGTGTTCGGGGTGTACGATCGCGGTGCTCGATCTCCACGAGATGCTCCTCGACGTTGTCGCGGGGGCGGATATCGTCTACTCGCCCGTGATCATGGACGTAAAGGAACCCCCGGAAGGGATCGATATCGCGTTCGTGACGGGAGCGGTCCGGAACGTTGAGAACCAGGAGCGGCTCGAGAAGATCCGGAAACGGTCAAAGACGCTTGTGGCACTCGGGACCTGCGCCTGTTACGGGGGGATATCGGGCCTCTCGATGCTGAACTCGAACGCCGACCTCTTCTCGTGCGTCTACCGGGAGGTGGAGACGACGAAGCCCGACGGCGTCATCCCGACGGATGTGCCTCCGTTCCTCTACCGGGCGTTCGCGGTGGGCGACCTCGTCAAGGTCGATTATTACGTCACGGGCTGCCCGCCCAAAGAGGCGTTCCTGAAGAAGATCATCCCGGCTATGATCGCGGGAAACACCCTCGAACTCTCGCGAAAATCCGTCTGTTCGGAGTGCGACAGGACCATGGGCCCGGTCGAGAACTGGACGCTCTCGCGGCGGCACGAGGGGGTTCCCGACCGCGAGCACTGCCTGCTCGGGCAGGGCTACCTCTGTCTCGGGAGCGTCACCTTCGGGAGGTGTTCTGCGACCTGCCCGAAGAACGGCATCCCGTGCCACGGGTGCAACGGGCCGTCGCTCGACATCCTCCGCGAGCCCTGCCGGGACATCCACGGCATGATGGTCCGGAGGATCTCGGACCTCACCGATAAACCGGCAAAAGAGGTGGAGAAGGAACTCTACGACGTCGCCCACACGATGTATGCCTTCACCATCGGGAGCCTGATCATGGAGGATAAGGAGACATCAAAGATCCGGGACCTCGTCAAGGAGAGGAGCAGATGAAGGAGATCACGATCAGCCCGGTCACGAGGATTGAGGGCCATGCCGGCGTCAGGATCTTCCTCGACGACCGGGGTGCGGTCGACTCGGCCCACTTCCAGGTCGTCGAACTGAGAGGGTTTGAGAAGTTTCTCGTCGGGGCGGCGATCGAGGAGGCCCCCCGGATCACGCCCCGCATCTGCGGGATATGCCCCTCGGCACACCACCTGGCGGCGGCGAAGGCGACCGACCGGATCTTCGGCGTCGAACCGCCCGCGACCGGAAAGAAACTCAGGGAGCTCCTCAACATCGGTCAGTTCGTCCACTCTCACGCCCTTCACTTCTTCATGCTCGCGGCCCCCGACTTCATCCTGGGCCACGACGCGCCGGCAGGCGAGCGAAACGTCATCGGGCTTGCCCGCCACTCGCCCGAGATCGCAAAGAAAGCCATCACGGTCCGGAAGTTCGGCCAGCGCCTGACGGAAGCGGTCGGCGGCAAACCGATCCACCCGGCAAACGCTCTGCCGGGAGGGATGTCGGCGCCGCTCACGGAAGGGAAGCGGGCCGAACTCGCCGTTATGGCAGACGAGGCGCTCACCATCGCCCGTGAAGGATGGGATATTGCACGCAACCTCCTTGACGGCGTCGATACCGATATCGGGGCCGTCAAGACGGCGTTCATGGGTATGACCAATCACGGGCTCTACACGACCTGCGACGGGCCGGTTGCGATGCTCGACCCGGACGGGGGCAGGATCGGTTCGTTCTCCGGCGCCGAGTACACGAACTTCATCGAGGAGTACTCGGAGGACTGGTCCTACCTGAAGTTCGCCCGGTTCAAGGGCGGAGACTACTACCGGGTCGGGCCGCTCGCCCGGCTCAACATCGTGGAGAGGATGGGGACAGAGCATGCCGACGCTGCTCTCGCGGAGTACCGCGAGCGGTTCGGCACCGTCTCTCAGGCAGCGCTTGCCTACCACCTGGCGCGCTACATCGAGTTCATCGCCTCGTGCGAGCGGGCGGTGAACCTGCTCTCGGACCCCGGCATCACCGGGTCCGATGTACGGACCCCGGTCGGAAAGGTTGTAAACCGGCGAGGCGTCGGCATCATCGAGGCTCCCCGGGGGACCCTGATCCACGACTACACCGTCAACGAGGCCGGCCTCATCGAGCGGTGCAACCTGATCGTGGCGACCTGCCAGAACAACTACGCGATCGACCGGGGCGTGGAAGATATGGCGCGCCGGGTGGTGGAGAACGGGGCGTTGACCGAAGGGGCGGCAAACCGCATCGAGATGATCATCAGGGCATACGATCCCTGTATATCGTGCGCAACACACGCGATCGGCCGGATGCCCCTCCGGATCGAGTGCGTCAGACGAACGTGAGGCGATGGAGATGTTGAAACAGATTCTTGGGGAATTCCTGAAACTTGACGGGGTTACCGCCGCAGTCGTGGCGGGACGGGACGGCTTTGTGATCGAGAGCGTCGTTGCCGGAGACATCGACGTCGAGGCCCTGGGCGCCATGGCCTCGACCGGCATGGGTACGTCTGAAGCGATGAGCAACGAACTCGGCAAGGGAGAGATGTACCAGATGCTCGTCGAACTGGAGAACGGGCCCATCCTGCTCTCCCCGCTCTCGGAGGACGAGCTGATCGCCATCGTGGCGAACGCGAACGTCAACGTCGGGCGGATCCGGTACGAACTGAAGAAGAACAGGGATAGGATAACTGCTGCTCTGTGAGACGATGCTCCCGAACGGCGTCTCACTCGGGCGAATGCAGGGGCCTCTTGCGGCTCTTGCTTCAATCAGCCCTCATTTCACGGGAGCGGTGCGTATCGGCGGCACGGAAGGGACCGGTTTTGTTCTGGTCCAGGGCGGGACCCCATGTGCAGCCGCGTTCGAGAATGCCGGCGAAGACCTGCTGCTCAGCGGGGATAAGGCCTACAGCCACCTGCTCGGCCTGCCGTCGCTTACCTACGAACTCATCGCGTATACCGCCGAAGAGACCGAGGCGGCCCGGGACACCTCTCGTGAGATGGGGTGCCTGGTCAGCAAGGACGGTGCAAGACCCACCCCCCCGAACGGATCGGGTAGTGTGGACGGTCTTGAACAGGTCGCACGGCAGCCGGGCGTCATTGCCGTCTCGGTCTTCCACGAAGGGTTTGCCCTCCAGTCGCTCGGCACCGCGGACTTCGAGCAGGTGGCCGCGATCGCCGAAGACCTGCTCCGCGCCGGAACTCGTATCACCGCCGATATGGCGATGGGAGACCTCTCGCAGATGATCCTTGAGACCCCGGCAGGGAAACTGATCATCGCGCCCCACGGGGACCTCTCCCTCTGCATACTCGCAAAGCCCGACGCCAACCTCGGCCTGATCCGGCTTTCGATACGGGGCATGCAGGACGGGCCCGCCTGAGCGGCGCTGTACCGGGTCCGGCAGTCTCTTTTGCCATGCCCGGGGGCAGCCCCTGATCCCTTTTCCGACGCGGATCCATACGCCCCACCATCACAAACCCACACATTAATACATCTGGAATATGACGGAGGGTACATGCACCTCATCTTCACAACAGGGTCCCGGCAGACGGTATCCAGACCCTACCGGAGATCCAGGGAGCCCCGCTCCCGGGTGGTCGGATGAACTACTACCCCGTCCACTCCGGATACCCTTCGTATGCCACCGTGAACGCGGCAATCGAGGCTGTTTTTGTCGAACACGCACGAGGGAACGTCCAGATGCCGCCAAAGGTCTACGTGACGTTTGTCAAGACAGGAGACTTCCGGACGATGCCTGCCTACCTCCCGGCACTCGGGATCGCCGGGGTGAAGATCGTCAACGTCCACCCGCAGAACCGGGAGCACGGCCTCCCGACCGTCATGGCGCTCACGGTGCTCATCGATGTGATGACGGGCCTGCCGAAGGCTATCATTAACGCCACTGAACTTACGGCGATGCGCACCGGCGCGGCGGGTGCCGTCGCGGCAAAGCACCTCGCAACCCGGCACTCCGTCACCCTCGGCGTCATAGGGACCGGCCGGCAGGCAGAGGCGCTCGTGGAGGCGACAGCGGCGGCGCTCACGATTGAGGAGATCCGGGCCTGGAGCAGGACCGAGAAGAGCGCGGAAGCGTTTACGGCGCGCTACGCCGACTACAACGCCCGGAGCGCCTCGATCGAACGGGCCTGCGATTGTGACGTCCTGCTCACGACGACGCCGTCGAAAAGACCCCTTGTGATGGCAGACTGGGTCCACGACGGGACGCACATCAACGCTATCGGCGCAGACGCTCCGGGGAAGCAGGAACTGGACCCCGCACTCCTGCTGAAGGCGGAGGTCTTCGTCGACGATCCCGGGCAGGCGGTCCATTCGGGTGAGGTGAACGTCCCGATAAGTGCCGGCGTCTACGAGCCCGCCCTGATTGCAGGAACCCTCGGCGAGGTCGTCATCGGGAAGAAGGGACGATCGTCTCCCGACGCCATCACGGTCTTCGATTCCACCGGGCTTGCCATACAGGATCTCGCCATCGCCACCCTGGTTGTGCAGGAAGGGGACGGATACGAACTGCCGTTCCCCTGACGCTTGCACGAGGCCGGGTGATGGGGTGTCCATCTGTATGAATGAAGATGACCCCCCTTTGCCGGGCTTGCCCCCCAGCGCATAGCGGACGAGATCCGCCCGGCCCTCCTCGCCACGCTGGAAGGGGGCAGTGCGTGGCGATAGCCGGTGGGAAAAACATGCTTCGGGGCGCATACATCACATTTCCCAGTATCTCCCCGTGCAGTGGACCGTGAGGGTATCGCCTCTGGGGGAGGGGCCGACGGGGAGGGGGGAGCATCCCCCCTTCCCTGTCTCTACCCCGTAAAGAATATCTGTAACCCCCACCCCGCCCGGCCTCCGGCCTCCTCGCTCGCACCTGCGGTGCTCATGCTCTGGCCCTACGGCCCATCGCACCTCGCCCCGTGGGGGCGGGGGCAGTGCGTGGCGATAGTCCCACGGTCCACCGGTCCGGTGCGAGTGGTGACGGCGCAGAGCACACCTGGCCGAAGGCGTAACATTCCTGAGAACGATTGCCCGTAGGACGCGACGGTTCGCTAGAACTGGAGCGTGAGCACCGAAGAAAAGCCGCCGGGAAGGGAGTTACTCGTCCCTCCCGGCTCCGTATGGGGCAAGCGGTTACTCGTCCTTCTCCGGCTGCGCGAATGCTTTCCAGACTTGCTCCCGGTAGACGGGGCCGCTGTTGTAGGTGCAGAACGGGATAACGCGGCCGTCCGGGGTCGCGTAGTGGATGCAGCACCTCTGCACCCGGTCAAGGTCGTAGTTGTAGGAGTCCATGAAGTGCATCGTGCCGATGAAGAGGGCGTTCCAGTGGAACTCGCGCAGCGCCTCGAAATCCTGCATGATCAGGGCTTTTCCAATCAGTTTTGTGAACTCTGCGGTGTTCTTCTGCTCTGCTTTCCTTGTGGAGGTATAGAGGTCCTTGACCCCCTCGACGAGGGTCATATACTTGTTGAGCGACCCGCCTTTCGCGAGTTTCGTCGCCATCTTCTCGATCGACTCAAAGAAGGTGTCGACATCAACCATCTTGTTGACCGGGACCATCCCCTCATCGGTGACGAAGACGTAGGTCGCCGCACCGCAATGCTGGTGCGTGGTGAACCTGATCTGGGCTTTGCCCGTATATGCCTCGACCAGTCTCGAGATCGGGACGACGCAGGGCACGGGGTAGAAGTAGTCTTTCTTGATAACACCGTCCGTCTGCTCCTCGATTCGCTGTGCAAGTTCCGGGATGGTGATCCGCTCTTTCCTCACATCGTCCTCGCTTGCAGCCCCCGTGAACGCCACGGGCTGGAAGTTGACGCCCCGGATGGTCTTGATATGCTCTGCGGCATACCTGACGATGGCGCCCACCTCGTGGTCGTTCCTGCCCTTGATGACCGTGGGCACCAGCACCACCCCAAGACCGATCTTCTCGCAGTTCTCTATGGCCCGCCGGTCGCTCGCGAGTTTTGCGTTGGTCTCGCGCGTTATGCCGTCGAAGTGCAGGTAGACGGTGGAGAGCCCCGCCTCCTTCAGTTGCAGGGCGTAATCAGGCTCCTGCGCGATCCTGATGCCGTTTGTTGCGACCTGCACCTGGGACATCCCGAGTTCTTTCGCTTTCCTGACGATCTCCGGGAGATCGTCGCGCATCGTCGGTTCACCGCCCGAAAACTGGACGGCGGGCGTCGGTACGGGTTTCTCCTCGCGCAACATGGAGAGCATCCCGACAACCTGGTCGAAGGTCGGTTCGTAGACGTAACCGCATGCCCGGGCGTTTGCAAAGCAGAAATCACAGTTGAGATTACACCGGTTCGTCAGGTCGATATTGGCAAGCAACGTCGTCGACCGGTGGTTCTCACAGACACCGCAGTCATTCGGGCACCCCGCCGGAGAAATGGTCTTCTGAGGGTTTGATATTCCTTTTCCGATGCTCTCGTAGGCATCGAACCTCCGGTACATCTCCGCGTCCGACCAGTAGAGAGCCCGGTACACGCCGTGCTCAGGGCAGGTACGGACCAGCCAGACCTCCCCCTCTTCCTCAACGATATCAGCGTCGAGTACACGCCCGCACGTTGGACAGAGGCTTTTTGTCTTTTTTATCAGCATTCTCTCACCGTGCCCATCGTTCATTCGTATCTCATATTTCGACACGTTAATCTTTATAATTACTGATTGTACTGGGTATTGACGTTCATCGATGCGAACATCGGACTCTGGCTCGTCTCCGCGCTCGCCGCGCTCTGGATCATGATTCCGGCATACGTGCCGAACTCAGCGGCTGCAGTCTTCGGCGGCGGGACACCCATCGACTTCGGAAAGAGATTCCGGGACGGGCGACGGATCTTTGGCGACGGCAAGACCTACCGGGGGTTCTTCGGCGGCGTCCTCTGCGGCGTACTCGCGGGTCTCATCGAGATCTGGGTCTCCTCCTCGTTTGGCCTGACCGGACTCCCTCATCAGACGTTCCTCTCGGTGACGCTCCTCGCGACGGGCGCGCTCCTCGGTGACCTCACGAAGAGCTTCCTGAAACGGAGGCTGGGCAAGGATCGGGGCGAATCCTGGCCCCTTGCCGACCAATACGATCTGGTTATCGGTGCCTTCCTGATCATCCTCCTGATTGACTCCAGGTGGTTGTTTGAGAACATTACCTTACCCATTGCGATCTGGATCGTCATCATGACCCCCCTTCTCCACCGAATAGTGAACATTATCGGGTATTACATCGGAGTAAAAGAGGTACCATGGTGAACCCAATCACGACACTGTTGCTTGAAAGCGGGGCTATCGAGTTCGGGGACTTTCTCCTCGCCTCGGGAGCCCGGAGCTCCTACTACATCGACATAAAGGCTGCAACAACGAACCCCACCATCCTTGCGGCAATCGGGAACGCCATTGCCGGCTGCCAGGAGTTCGAGATGGTGGCCGGGGTGGCGGTCGGCGCCGTACCGATCGCCGTCGCCGTCTCGCTTGCGAGCGGCCGGCCGTATGCCATCATCAGAAAGGCAGAGAAAGACCACGGCAAAGCCGGGGCGATCATCGGTGATGTGAGCGGCAAGAACGTGCTGCTGGTCGAGGACGTGACCACCTCCGGGGGAAGCGCTCTCTACGGCATTTCAGCACTGCGTGCCGCGGGTGCGCACGTCGACCGGGTCGTGACCGTCGTTGACCGCGAGGCTGGCGCCCGGGAGGCGCTTGCAGAAAAAGGTGCGTCACTTCTTGCGCTTGTGCGGGTCAGTGAGCTTCTGGACGGATAAACATTTTTTAAGGGCGGGCAAATAGATGGATATGAAAATACTCGTTGTAGGCGGTGGTGGCAGGGAGCATGCGATCACCAGGGCACTTTCCTGCAACAGCGGCGTGAGAATATTTTCTGTCATGGCACGCAACAATCCGGGAATAGCCCGGCTCGCAGAACGGGTGCTCCTCGAGAACGAGACCAATATCCCGGAGATAGTAGGATTCACCACCGAGAATGCCCTCGACGTTGCGGTCATCGGACCGGAGGCCCCCCTCGAGGCAGGTGTCGTCGATCGCCTCGAAGCGGCGGGAATACCCTGTGTGGGGCCGACCCGCGCCGCGGCCCAAATCGAGACGGATAAGGCGTTCTGCCGCCGGCTGATGGAGCGGCACGGGATCGCGGGGTGCCCGGAGTACCGGGTCTGCCACGACCCGGAGGAGGCACGGCGATTCATCGAGACATACGACGGCGACCTCGCCATCAAGCCCATCGGGCTGACCGGAGGGAAGGGCGTCCGGATCATGGGCGAGCATCTCGATGCCGCAGGGGCGATCGAGTATGTCCGGGAGCTCGGGGGAGATGTCGTGCTGGAAGAGCGGCTCCTCGGGGAGGAGTTCACTCTCCAGGCATTTGTCGACGGCGAGCACCTGGTGCCCATGCCGCTCGTGCAGGACCACAAACGGGCATACGAGGGGGACGTGGGGCCGAATACCGGCGGGATGGGTTCATACTCCATGCCGGACCACATGCTCCCCTTCGTCACCCGCTCGAACTACGAGAACGCGCTCCGGATCATGGAGGATACGGTCGCGGCCATGCGGGACGAGGGAACGCCGTACCGGGGGATTCTCTACGGCCAGTTCATGAACACCCGCGACGGCCCGAGGGTCATCGAGTTCAACGCCCGCTTCGGGGACCCTGAGGCGATGAACGTTCTCTCGCTCCTGGAATCGGACTTTTCCGCGATCGTCCGCCACATCATCAAGGGGGACCTCTCGCCGTCGCACGTCCGGTTCGCGAACCAGGCGACGGTCTGCAAGTATCTCGTCCCCGAAGGCTATCCGGCGGCACCGGTGACTCACGCGCCTCTCACCATCGGCGACTCCGGCGACGCCCTGCTCTACTACGCAAACGTCGAGGAGCAGGACGGGACGCTCTATACCCGGAGATCGCGGACGCTTGCGTTCGTCGGGAGGGGCGAGACACTTGACGAGGCCGAGACGATCGCTGAAACGGCGGCATCCTCGGTATCAGGGCGCGTCTTCCACCGCAGGGATATCGGCACCCGGGAGGTTCTCGATAGGCGATGCCGGCACATGAAGGAGATTGCATGAAGAAGGATTTTCTCTCGATCATCGATATCGACGAGTACGAACTTGAGAGTATCGTCACCGACGCAGTGCGCTTAAAAAGGCTGAAGTGTGCGGGGACCGCACACGAGCTCCTCAGGGGAAAGAGCCTCGGGATGATCTTTGAGAAGGCGTCCACCCGCACCAGGGTATCGTTCGAGGTGGGGATGACCGACCTCGGCGGTCATGCGCTCTTCTTAAACCCCCAGGATATGCAGCTCGGGCGGGGCGAAGAGATCCGGGATACGGCACGGGTGCTCGCCCGCTACGTCGACGCGGTGATGATCCGCGCCTACGAGCACGCCACTATCGAGGAGTTCGCCCGCTACTCGACCGTCCCGGTCATCAACGGCTTATCCGACCGGCTGCACCCCTGCCAGGTGCTGGCCGACATCATGACCTTGAGCGAGCGGTTCGGCGATCTTCGCGGCCTGAAACTCGCGTGGATCGGGGACGGCAACAACGTCTGCAACTCGTGGATACTCTCATCGATCCTGACCGGGATGGAGATCGCGGTCGCAAGCCCCCCCGGGTACCGGCCGAAGGACGCGGTCGTCGATCAGGCACGGGCGGCAGGGAGCAGGGTCAGCGTCGTCACGGACCCGGAGGAAGCGGTCCGCGATGCGGATGTCCTCTACACCGACATCTGGGTCTCGATGGGCGACGAGCGGGAGCGGGCCGAGCGCCTGCGGGCCCTCAAACGTTACACGATCGATTCCCGCCTTCTTGCACGGGCACCACCCAACGCTCTCGTGATGCATTGCCTCCCCGCTCACCGGGGAGAGGAGATCACCGACGAGGTGATGGAAGGGTCGCAGAGCATCGTCTGGGACCAGGCCGAGAACCGGCTTCACGCCCAGAAGGCGCTGCTCCTGCGGCTGATCGCCGGTGGGATGCCTTCGGCGGAGTGAGGAGAAGAAGAGAACATCCATTTTTGGGATAGCCGCCGGACCGGTCCGGGCATGATCCCCGACCGGGACCGGATCATACTGTTCGAAAACATCCACAACCGGGAACGCCCGGCATCACGAATAAGAAAAAAAAGGTATTATTCCGCGACGAACTCATTGAGCCGCGCGAGAAGATATGTCTGCACTTCTTCGACAACCGCTCGCTTCCCGCGGAACGCCAGCAGTTCGCGTGCGTCCCCGTCCATGTTCGCAAACGTCATCTTCTGCGCCCGCCGCACCACTTCCACGTCGTACTTCTCAACGACATCGTAGATCATCTTGCGGGGTACGCCCGGGGGAACGAGCAGATCGAACAATTCTTCGTCAGTCATCAATGATCATATCCTACTTTCCTATTTTGATCCGACGAGACATAATACATGGCCCGCCCCGCACCCCGCCGAGCGGGGTCTTGGGTTTCCCGAGGGAGTTCATGCACCGCCCCATCAGTGCCGCACCCCGGGCAAGGCCGTCGTCAACAAAGACCAGGTGGTCGTTGGGGGTGTCGTAGAGGTTCCGTTCGGTGACACCCTCGACGATGTACTCGGGCTTTCTCCCCGAGATCGCCGCCCGCCCGGTGAACCCGATCGATGAGTTCGGCGGAACCATCCCTCTCTCGACGGCGACATCGATGAGCCGGAGCGCCATCCTCGCGCAGACCCGGTCGACGACCTCGGTCAGCATACCCATGCCGTATTTCTCGTAGAGTTCGTGCCCGATCTCCTCAAGAGCCGGCATCTCGCTGCCGTTGACGCCCGAGTCGCACCCGATGAGAGCGACGCCCGACTTATCGGCCACCTCGGCGCAGACCGGGACCCGCCCGAACCTCGTCCGGTCGGGGGGGACGATCCGGATATCGATGTGCTCGTGACACCGGTCGACGTATTCCTCGACGACGGAACGCTTCCTGCCCCCGAACGCGCCCTTGATGCTGTGATCGCCGAAGAGGTCGAGGGCCGTTCCCGTCCGGTTCTTCACGAGCCCGGTGCCCCGGACGATCGCATCCGGTATGGCACCCGCAAGCCCGCAGAAGTTCCCGATCGTCTGGGCGAACGGGTTGGGCTCATTCGGAGCGACATCGCTTGTGATCCGTCCGTCAAGCGTGGTCCCGAAGTCGATGGAGATGCAGGGGTTGCGAAAGTCGACCGGCGTCCATTTGGCACCCTCCTTGATGCCCGCCATCGCAAGTTCCCCTTCCATCTCGTTTGCCACCATCTCCACGCCGGTGCATCCGATCGGCGGCACGACGCCGGCTACCGCGCCAACGAAGACCAGCCGGTCGGCAAACGAGAACTGCCGGAGTTTCGGGGGGAGGTTGTCGATCGACATCGGCGGCGTCATCTTCCGCGGGGGAACCCCGGCTTCGAGGCAGCCGTTTGCAAGGGCGATGATGAAGTCCCCGACCTGGTCGGGCGAGTCCATCGCCGCCACAACACCGGTACTCCTGACGACGAAGTCGAGATCGTCCTTGATGCTCAGGTGAACCTCGTTGTGGCACTGGATCAGGGTATCACGCACCAGTTCCGTAACCGACTCGCGCGTCAGCTCCGTGCCGTCCAGGGTTGCCCCGAAGACCGTCTCGCCCGGTTTTGGCGGCCGGACGTCACGGCTCATGGTCACGGTCTTGTTGATGACGTAAGACCTGCCTGTCTCCAGGCTCGTGCCGGTCAGGATGCACTTTGTCGTCGTATTGCCCATCTCAACAGACGCCACGATAAAATAAGGCTTCACCCGGTACTCGGGAACACCGTTGCCCGGTCCGTGGGAGAGCGATGGCGGAGGCGGGCTTTCGACGATATGCGGAGTAGGTTTGAAAAAGCGCTCCAAAAAGCGGGCACACATAGTAGTCTTTTCCCTGTCTCGCGGCTTATATTTTTCCATACTCCCCTACGGCGTCCGGGACCCGCAGAGTGAGCAAAAGATTGAGGGGGTCCCGCACAGGTGACGGGCAGCAGTATACCGATTTTTCGGGAGGGTTCTGCTGATTCAGGTAGATGTCTGGGTTTGGAGGCCGCCACCCCTCTCGAACCTCAGGAGTTCGCTGTCGTTGCGCGACCCCGGCAGAGCGCTTATATATGCACGGCGCGGATATCCTCGTTACCGGAAAGGTCCCGGCGCGACGAAGCGCCCGTTCCGCTTCCGGGAGAGGTGAACCATATGGTTGCGCTTTCAGGTGAGATTAAGGAAGTATTCGGCAAAGTCAAAGTCATGCCGATGGCCACGGCATCGAAGAGCGGCGTCCCGAACGTGGCGCCGATGGCATCGATCCAGCTCGTCGGCGACGACACCGTCTGGATCATGGACAACTACATGGTAAAGACGCTTGAGAACCTCAAAGAGAACCCGGTGGTGGCTCTCTACTTCTACGACCCGGACTCCAAGCGCTGCTTCCAGATAAAAGGCTCGACGGAGATCAAGACGTCCGGCCCCGATTACGAGAAGTTCCGCGATCAGGTGAGGACAAAGAGCCACAAATATCCGGCGAAATCGCTCATCGTCATCACGATCACCGACGTCTTCGAATGTACACCGGGAAAAGAGGCAGGGAAGAAGGTGCTCTAAGCACCCTTTAACGTTTCTTGAGGTTCTGGAAGAGGCGCGCCTGCAGTCCGAAGTAGTTCGAGAACCCGACGGCGTGGTTCTGGTCGATCGTCGTCGAGTCGAAGGAGACCAGGTCGTCGGAGTACAACGCAAGGTCCGAGCTCCGGCCGAGCACCTTCAGGCCGCCCTTATACAGGCCGACGTCCACGGTGCCGCTGGCCCGCTCTTGCGTCTTGTCGATGAACGCGTTCAGTGCGTAGAAGAGCGGTTCGTGCACGAGACCCATGTAGGCGAGCTCGGACCACTTGTCGTCGACGATATGCTTGAACGCGAGTTCCGAGCGGGTCAGGACGAGGTGCTCAAGGTCACGGTGCGCGGCAAGAAGGACGGTTGCGGCCGGGTGCTCGTAGTTCTCCCGGGCCTTCAGGCCGAGGACCCGGTCCTCGATCATATCGTTGCGGCCAACGCCGTTCCTTCCCGCGATCCGGTTCAGCTCTTTGATCAGGGCGATGCCGGGAAGGCTCTTCCCGTTGAGAGCGACCGGGATGCCCTTCTCGAACTCGATCCGGACCTCCTCCATGACGTCGGGGGCGTCCTTCGGCGAGACCGTCCAGGCATAGATCTCCTCAGGCGGGTGGAAGGCCGGGTCTTCGAGGTTGCCGCCCTCGATGCTCCGGCTCCAGAAGTTCTCGTCGATGCTGTAGGGCTTGTCTTTTGCCACGGTCACCGGGACGTTGTGCTCCTGCGCGTAGCAGATCTCCCACTCGCGGGTCAGGTTCATCTCCCGCATCGGTGCGACGATATCGTATCCGGCGGACCTGAAGATGAAGTCGAACCGGAGCTGGTCGTTTCCTCTGCCGGTACACCCGTGTGCGATCTTTGACGCGCCTTCCTTCTCTGCAACCTTCACGATCTCTTCGGCGATCAGCGGACGGGCAAGCGCCGTACCCATCGGATACCCCTCATAGGATCCGTTCGCCTTGATCGAGGGGAAGATGCAGTCCGCTACAAACTTCTCCCTGGCATCGATGGTATAGTGCTTGTCTGCAAGTTTCCGGCCCTTCTCTGTTGCCCGGGCGATATCCTCTTCGGGCTGGCCCACGTCGACGGCAACGGTGACGATCTCGTCAAATCCGTAGTGCTCGCGCAGGAGGGGGATACAGATGGAGGTGTCGAGACCTCCCGAAAATGCTAGGACGACTTTTCCCTTTTCCATGGTACTGATCACCGCGTTCCTGGTTTCTGTCTGAGAGACAGACTGGAGTAATCTACATTATTATGACCTTTCACCCAATAAATGAACTGGTATGGATGGGCGCACCGGGAGAAACCGGAACCGTTACCGGGATTCCCGGGGTCGGAGATGGTGGAATGTGGAGTGCATGGGACACGCCCCATGACGGTCCGTTGCGCCGGGACCTCCGGCATAAAGGATTGGCAGATAGAAATCCGGGAAAATGAACATTACACAGCAAACAATCGTCAGACCGCCTATAATTCACAGGATAACGAGCATGACAGCACTTAATTTCAGAATACACCGCAAAATGTCTGAAAAACCTAAATCCCACATGAAATCGGACATTTTAAAAAAACAGAAATTATAACAAAGATGAGATAGATATCGTGAAGCCGGGAGGGTTCCGTCATTTTTGAGAAGTTCCAAAATGAGAACATACCATTACCACAACCAATCATCAGTGTGAAGGGTCTGACCAAGGTATTCGGGCAGGATCCCGGAAAGGCGCTGGAACTCCATCGTTCCGGCCGCTCAAAGCAGGAGATATACAAAGAGACCGGTTCGACACTGGCACTCGATAACGTCTCATTTGAGGTTATGCCGGGCGAGACGTTCGTCCTGATGGGGCTTTCCGGGAGCGGGAAATCGACGCTCCTGCGCTGTATCAACCGGCTTATCGACCCCACCGAGGGTGAGATACGGATCGACGGCGAAGATGTCGTCAGGATGAACCGGGAGGAACTCCAGGCGACCCGGCGGCGCAAGCTGGGCATGATCTTCCAGAGTTTTGCTCTCCTCCCCCATCGGACGGTTCTTGACAACGTCGCCTTCGGGCTTGAGATCCAGGGCATCCCGGCAGACGAGCGTCATAAAAAAGCCGAAGAGGTGCTCCAGATGGTGGGGCTCGGCGGCTACGGGGCGAGCATGCCCGGCGAACTCTCCGGCGGCATGAAGCAGCGGGTCGGGCTCGCCCGGGCGCTCACCAGCGACCCGGACATCCTCCTGATGGACGAGGCGTTCAGTGCCCTCGATCCGCTCATCCGCCGGGACATGCAGGACGAACTGCTGGAGATCCAGCAGCGGCTCGGTAAGACGATCGTCTTCGTCACCCACGACCTCGACGAGGCCTTAAAACTCGGCGACCGCATCGCCCTGATGAAGGACGGCGCGATCGTACAGATCGGCACGCCCGAGGAGATCCTGACGAATCCCGAGAACGCCTACGTCGAGAAGTTCGTCGCTGATGTGGACCTGACAAGAGTTCTCTCGGCAAGCGACGTGATGCGCCATCCCGAACCGGTTGCCCAGTGTACCGCGGGACCCAGGGTAGCCCTGCACCTCATGGAGGAGCACGACATTCCGGGGATATTCGTCGTCACCCGCCAGCGCCTGCTCCGTGGGCGGGTGACCCTCGACGACGCCGTCGAAGCCGTCAAGAAGGGCAAAGCGATGGCGGAAATCCTTATCACCGATATCCCCGTCGTGGCCCCCGACGCATCGCTCTCCGACATCATCTCGCTGATCGTTGGGAGCCCCTACCCTGTGGCGGTGGCGGACGATACGGGCAGGCTCAAAGGAGTCATATCACGCGGCGCCATCCTCGCTGCTCTGGCACGGAAGGGGGAGGATATCAATGCAACTGCCTAAACTCCCCGTGGGAGAGGCCGCCGAGTGGCTCGTTGACTGGATCGAGCTCTACTTCGGCTGGCTTCTTGACGGCATCAGTGAAGGGCTGCGGTATCTCATCGGCGGGTTCCAGGACCTCCTGATCTTTATACCGGCACCCGTCCTGATCCTCCTCGTGAGCGTGCTGGTCTGGTTCGTCACCCGGCGTGATATCAGACTGGCGGGGCTCACCGCGCTTGGCCTGCTGCTGATCTGGGACCTTCAACTCTGGGATCTCGCCATGCTTACCCTGGCACTCGTCCTCGTCTCGACAGTCCTTGCGCTCGCGATATCGATCCCGCTCGGGATCGCGGCTGCGCGGAGCGACCCGCTGAACGCTGCACTCAGGCCGTTCCTTGACTTCATGCAGACCATGCCTTCGTTCGTCTACCTCATTCCTGCTGTGATCTTCTTCGGCCTCGGGAGCGTCCCGGGCATCATCGCGACGGTCGTCTTTGCGATGCCACCGGCGTTGCGCCTCACGAATCTCGGGATCCGACAGGTGCCCCGCGAGTTGATCGAGGTTGCAGACGCCTTCGGCACCACGCCCCGCCAGAAGCTCTTCAAGGTGCAGCTCCCCGTCGCGCTCCCCACCATCATGGCAGGGGTGAACCAGTGCATCATGCTTGCCCTCTCCATGACCGTCATCGCATCGATGATCGGGGCGGGGGGGCTCGGCTACCAGGTGCTTGTGGGCATCCAGCGGGTGGATATCGGGATGGGGTTTGAAGCGGGGCTTGCCATCGTGATCCTCGCGATCATCCTCGACCGGATCACGCAGAACCTTGTGCCGCAGCGTGAGAGCCAGTGACCCATCCCAATAGTATTTTTGAGGGGAACGAGTGGCCGGCTCATCCTCCGGCAAACACGTTCGTATCGACCGAAGAGAGGGTGGATAGTCAGTAGAGGAAAGAGCGTTTTATCGCCGTATGTCCGTCCGATTTGGGTTTTAAAATGGGCCCGTTCGCCAATCGGAACCCGAAAAACCTAAATAACGTTAGACCCATATGTTGAAGCGGTCAAAATCTGGCCTTTTTGCCCTGGGGTGCAAACACGCCAGGAGTGGCATATACCGCCACCTCTGCTCTATGTTCGGGCCATTGGCATCTTGCCGCCCGAACTGTTCGTGAGAACCCGGAACCCCACACAGCCGGATTCTGAACGCCATTTAGCCGCCCAGAAGCGGCAAAAACGATAAGGTGATTATATGGTTCATACGATGAGAAGCACACTCGTACTGGCAGGTATCGTCCTGGTGCTCTGCCTCTTCTCCGCCGGCTGCACCGGCACGGAAGCGACCGAGCCCAAGAAGGAGATCAGCATCGGCTACGTCACCTGGGACTGCGCCATTGCGAGCACCAACGTAATGAAACTGGTCTTTGAAGAAGCAGGATACGACGTCGAACTGATCGCAGTCGACGCAGGACCGCTCTTCCAGGCACTGGCCGGCGGGGATGTCGACTTCACGACGACCGGATGGCTCCCGCACACGCATGAGAGTTACTGGGAGCAGTATGGCGAACAGATCGATTACGTCAGGCCGAACATTCCCGGAGCGGCACGTATCGGACTCGTCGTCCCCACCTACGTGACCATCGACTCGATCGAGGAGATGAACAGTGTCGCTGATCAGTTCGGCGGCAGGATCGTCGGCATCGAGCCCGGCGCGGGCGTCGTGGCCCGGACCGAGCAGGCCATCGATGAATACGGCCTTAATTACAACCTCGTCACCAGCAGCAGCGCCGGCATGGCCGCTGAACTCGGCGCCGCCATCAGCGATGAGGAGTGGGTCGCGGTGACCGGGTGGTCGCCGCACTGGAAGTTCGGCCGTTACGACCTCAAGTTCCTCGAGGACCCGAAGGGTGTCTACGGCGGGGCCGAGGATATCGTGACCCTCGCACGGCAGGATCTCGCGACCGACGACCCGGAGGCCCGTGCAATCCTTGAGCGGTTCGAGTGGACCGGCGAGGATATCGCCTCGGTCATGACCGATATCGCGGGCGGCATGCCTGAAGAGGAAGCCGCACAGAAGTGGATCGACGCCAACAGCGAGAAGGTCGATCTCTGGCTCGGGACAGCATAACCCCCTCTTTTTTCGGCTTTGTTGAAACTCTCTTGGGAGAGTCATCGTTTGTGTCCCAGACACGGATTCCGAGGAGACATCACCATGAGGGGGGTGGGGACAAAGGGAAGTGCGAATGAAGTGAGCATGAGAAGACCTTCGGCCCTCTCGAACTCCTGCCCTACGGACAGCTGTTCGTTGGAACGTCGCACCCTTCGACCCGTCGCTCTTCGCGTGAGCTGAAGTGGACGGCAACACCGGAACAAAAAGAGAGGGGGACCAAATCCCAGATCACGCCGACCCGATGTAGTGCCCGAGCGGTTCGAGGGTGATCTCCTCGCGCTTGATGGCGTCGATCGCCATCGCCGCAGCCCGGGCCGCCTGGAGCGTTGTGATATAGGGTATGCCGTAATCGACGGCGGCCCGCATGATCTGGATGTGGTCCTGCCGCGACGCCTTGTCCGCCGGGGTGTTGATGATCAGCCGGATTCCCCCGGAGCGCATGACGTCGATGACGTTCGGGGACCCTTCCTGGACCTTCCGCACGAGGTTGGTCTCGACGCCGTTCTGGGTGAGGTAATCGACCGTCCCGCTCGTACCGTAGAGGGAAAGGCCGAGGTCGCGGAGCTTTCGCGCGATCGGGAGGAGCTCCTCCTTCTGCTCGTTTGTCACCGATATGAAGACGTTGCCCGTCGTCGGCAGGGTGTTCTCTGCGGCGGTGCATGCCTTGTAGTAGGCACGGCCGAAGTCGTAGTCGATCCCCATCACCTCGCCGGTGCTCTTCATCTCCGGCCCGAGCACGGTGTCCACGCCGGGGAGCTTGTTGAAGGGGAGGAGCACCTCTTTGACCGCGACGTGCTCGATCTCGGGCTCGGCAACATTCATATCGGCCAGTTTCTTGCCGACCATCACCTTCGCGGCGAGCTTCGCGAGCGCGATGCCCGTCGCCTTCGCGACGAACGGCACGGTCCGGCTCGCACGCGGGTTTGCTTCCAGGACGTAGACGACGTCGTTCTGGACGGCATACTGGATGTTGATCAGCCCGACGACACCAAGACCGAGGGCGATCCTCTTCGTGTAGTCGCGCACCCGCGCGATGACAGATGGAGAGAGGGACTGCGGCGGGATGACGCAGGCCGAGTCGCCGGAGTGGACGCCGGCCCACTCGATATGCTCCATGATCCCGCCGATCAGGACGTCCGTCCCGTCGGAGACCGCATCGACGTCGATCTCGACGGCGCCCTGGAGGAAGGAGTCGATCAGCACCGGGTGCTTCTTGCTCACCCGGACGGCCTCTGTGATGTAACTCTCGAGTTCGGCATCGTCGTGGACGAGTTCCATCGCCCGCCCGCCAAGGACGTAGGACGGCCGGACCAGCACCGGGTAGCCGATCGCCCGCGCCATCGTTCGCGCCTCGTCCTCCGAGTAGGCGGAAGAGTTCGCCGGGCTCGGGATATCAAGCCGGGTGAGAAGCCGGCTGAACCGGTCGCGGTCTTCCGCCGCATCCATGGCATCGGGCGACGTGCCGAGGATCCTTGTCGTAAGGCCGAGGCGCCGGATCTCCGCTTCCAGCGGCACGGCCAGGTTCACCGAGTTCTGGCCGCCGAACTGGACCATGACGCCGTAGTAGTCGTCCATCCTGAGGATGTTCACGACGTCTTCAAGCTGCATCGGCTCAAAGAAGAGCCGGTCGGATGTATCGGCGTCGGTCGAGACCGTCTCGGGGTTGTTGTTGACGATGTGGACCTCGATCCCCTCTTCCTCACGGAGCGCCATCACCGCGTGGACGGTGCAGTAGTCGAACTCGATCCCCTGCCCGATCCGGATCGGCCCGGAGCCGAGGATCAGCACCTTCTTCGCGTCGTTTCGGGAGAGTTCGCACCCCTCCTCCCACGTGGAGTAGAAGTAGGGTGTGGTGGCCGGGAACTCCGCGGCGCAGGTGTCCACCATCTTGTAGGTCGGCCTCCCGGCGATAGCCGCGATCTCATCGGGGGTCTTTCCCGTCAGCGCCTGCAGGTCCTCGTCCGAAAAGCCGTAACGTCTCGCGACCCGGATCTCCTCCGGCGCAAAAGCGGTCTCGAGTTTCCGTTCGAGGTCCACAATGTTCTTGATCTTCTCTAAAAAGAACGGCGTGATGGCGGTGAGACCGGCAACCTCCTCGACCGTGAACCCCTCGCGGAAGGCGTCAAAGAGGCACCCGAACCGCTCGTCCGTCGGGGACGTAAGGATCATCCGGATCTCACTCTGGCTCGTGTGCCGCTGCATATCGTTATCGAGCGACCGGAGCGCCTTCTTGAACGCCTCCTCGACCGTCCGCCCGATCGCCATCACCTCACCGGTGCTCTTCATCGCCGTGGTGAGCGTCCGGTCCGCGGACTTGAACTTGTCAAACGGCCACCGCGGCACCTTCACCACCACGTAGTCGACGGCAGGCTCGAAGGATGCCGGGGTGACGCCGGTGACCGGGTTCATGATCTCGTCGAGCCGCAGCCCGATCGCGATCTTCGCCGCCACCCGGGCGATCGGGTAGCCGGTCGCCTTGGACGCGAGTGCGGACGACCGCGAGACCCGGGGGTTCACCTCGATGATCCGATAGTCGCCGTCTTTGTAGGCGAACTGGATGTTGCACCCGCCCTGGACATCGAGCGCCCGGATGATCTTGATGGCAGCGGTCCGGAGCGTCTGGAACTCGTCGTCCCGTAGCGTGAGGATGGGCGCGACGACGACGCTCTCGCCGGTATGGATGCCCATCGGGTCGACGTTCTCCATACCGCAGACGATGATGCAGGTGTCTGCCGCGTCCCGCATCACCTCGAACTCGATCTCCTTCCACCCGGCAACGCTCTCCTCCACGAGCACCTGGTGGATGCGGGAGCGGGTGAGACCGATCTCGATGATCCGCCGCATCTCCTCGGGCGTGTGCGCCACGCCGCCGCCGGAGCCGCCGAGGGTGTACGCCGGCCTGATGATCGCCGGGAGGCCGACCTCGCGGATGGCCTCGTCGATCTGGTTCATATTCTCGAGGATCATGCTCCGGGGGACGGGCTCGCCGATCTCATTCATCAGATCCCGGAACTGCTCCCGGTCTTCTCCCCGGTAGATTGCCTCAAGCGGGGTCCCCAGGATCTCCACGCCCTCAAGCGCACCTATCTCCGCGAGCTCCGCCGTCATGTTCAGGCCGGTCTGGCCGCCCATGCCGCTCAGGATACCGTCCGGCTTCTCTTTCTGAATGATCCTGGCTATGATATCAGCCTTCAGGGGCTCGATGTAGATGACATCGGCCGTGTCCGGGTCGGTCTGGATCGTCGCGGGGTTCGAGTTGACGAGGACGACCTCGACACCCTCTTCCCGGAGCGCCCGGCAGGCCTGCGATCCCGAGAAGTCGAACTCGGCCGCCTGCCCTATCTGGATTGGGCCGGAGCCGATGATGAGGACCTTTTTGATGTGAGATTTCTTCGGCATGACTAGATCCCCCCGTAGACGCGGTCAAAGAAGTGCATCTCCGTATCCCGCGGCCCGCCGTGCGCCTCCGGATGGAACTGGACGCAGGTGATATTGAGATCCGCGTTCTCGAACCCCTCGACCGTGCCGTCGTTCACGTTCCGGTACGAGACGGTGCATCCTTCGGGTAGCGTCTCTTCGTCCACCGCAAAACCGTGGTTCTGTGTCGTGATGTAGATGCTCCCGTCCCGATAACGGACCGGCTGGTTCGTTCCCCTATGTCCGAACTTCATCTTGTAGGTCTCGGCACCGAGCGCAAGGGCGGCTACCTGGATACCCATGCAGATGCCGATGACCGGCACCTCGCCCGCGAGGTCCCGGACGCATCGAATGGCGCCTGTTGCCCGTCGCGGGTCGCCGGGCCCGTTGCTGACGAAGAGTGCGTCGGGCTCTGCCGCCATCACCTCGTCAGGTGTGGCGGTGTGCGGGAAGACGCGGATATCGGCGCCGCGGTGGCTGAGGCTTGAGAGAATATGCCGCTTTACACCGAGGTCGATGACGGCGATCCTTTTTCCGGGGCCGCTGATCCGGTAGGGCTCGGGGCAGGAGACGCTCCCGATCAGATCGAGATCGCTGATAGGAGGGGCAGTCCTGGCGTGCCGGACAGCATCTTCTCCGTCGTCGCTCCCGACGATGAGGGCTGCCCGGAGCGTACCGACCGTCCGGGTCTTTATTGTCAGGCTGCGAGTATCGACGCCCGATATACCCCGAAGGCCGTTTTCTTCAAAATATACTGCAACCGATGGTTGCGTTGTGGGTGTGCGGGAGACCTCCCGCACGACGCAGCCCCGCGCGTGGACCTCTGGACTCTCAAAATTCTGGTGATCTACACCGTAATTTCCGATGAGGGGGTAGGTAAACATCAATACCTGCCCGGCATAACTGGGGTCCGTCAATGCCTCCATGTAACCGGTCATCTGCGTCGAGAAGACGAGTTCACCGGAACATACCCCCTCAACGCCAAAACCATCCCCTACAACAAATGTTCCGTCTTCAAGACCCAGAACCGCCTTCATGAATTACCATATCATGTGGGGCAGATTCCTTATTAACGGTAGTGACGGATCGAACCGCTTCCAGGAACCCCCGCCGGAAATGCGTAGTTACAGAGCGCGGCGGTCCGAAATATTGAAGTTCACAGAGCGCCGGGTGAGACCTGATGACCGGGAGCGCGGAGGAGAAGACCGCAACGATTGAGACACCCGATGGGACGTTTACCGTCAGGCTCACGTGCGAGGATCTCGGGCGCATCTATCCGGGCATGGTCAGGTACACCATCACGGTTATCCGCGGCACCGAGGTGGTCTACACCTATGCCATCAACTCCTACGAGAGCGCACGCCAGGGTTCCCTCCTGGACACCCGGGTGGCGGCCGAGATCGTCTTTGCCCGGCTCGCGCACGACGTGGCATCCCGCCCCCATATCTACACCCGGCCGCGGGTCTTCATCCGGCCGCTTCCGGGCGGCGGCACGACGGACGTCGTCATCCTGCAGGGGAGCCCGCGCCGGTTCGGGAACTCAGCAGCGATTGCGTCATGGTGCGACGACGAGGCCGCCCGATCCGGCCTCTCCTCCCGGATCTTCTTTCTGCAGGAGATGGATATCCGCCCGTGCATCGGCTGCTACACCTGCTACAACAACGGTTACTGCCCGGTTGACGACGATATGCCCCCCATCATCCGTGCAATCGAGTCTGCCTCCGTCCTCGTCGTCTGCACCCCGGTCTACACCGGCACCGTCCCGGCGGGCCTCAAAGCGGTGATAGACCGTTGCCAGTGGCTTCACGCCCGTGAGAAGGTATTGGAGAAAGAGGTGCATGCCCGGGGCCTGCTCGTCGCCGTCGCAGGTCGGCGGGGAGCCGAACCGTTCGTCTGCGTAACACGTGTGGTCGGCATGTTCATGGAGAACCTGGGTATCCGCCCGACCGGGCCGGTGCTGGTCGGCGACCTCGACAGGGTGCGGGATGTGGAGAAGATCGAGGGGGCTGAAGGCGACATCCGGGCGGCACTGCGTGCGCTGCTCGCTCCTCGGGACGAAGAATAATATATTCTCAAATCCCCCACCGATGATGCATGGCAGAAGTGATTGTTGAGATTGTCGGGTTTATGGAGTCCGAATGCGGCCCGTTCCCCTGCGACGAGACGCGATCCTGCGGCCTCGATACCTGTTACCCATCGAATAGCCTGATGGACGCCATCGGCGCCCTGCGCGACGAACTCCTCGACCTGTATGGCGATAGGGTCGAGGTGAAGACGACCCTGCTTGACGAGGCGATGCCCGATCACATCAGAACGATCATCGAGGAACGCCACCCGCCTATCCCGATCATCCTCGTCAACGGGCGGCTTACGTCTATCGGGAGGGTCTCGCTCGACCTGATAAAAGAAGAGATTGAGTATGCTCTTGAAGAGTCTTAGAAGATCTTCTTCAACTCTCCGGTCGCGAGGTCGAAGTACAGGCCGTGGAGCCGGACCCGCCCTTCTTTTTCCGCAGCCCTGACCGGCGGGTAGGTGCGGAGGTGCTCAAGCTGCAGGCCGACGTTCTCAATCTCGATGAGCCGCCGCCGGGTCTTCTCCTCCTCGGGGCTTTGCGGCACCTGCATCCTGGCATCGACACGGCGTTTCGCCTCCATAGCGTTGTTGAGCCAGAGCGGAATGTAGGCGTCCGTGCTCTCGTGGTCAAGGCCCTTTATGGCGCCGCAGTCCGAGTGGCCGCAGACGGCGATATCTCCGACCTTGAGGTGGTTGACCGCGTACTCGAGCACGGTCGCGAAGTTCCAGTCGTGAACCGGGACGATGTTGCCGATGTTCCGCTGTACGAAGATCTCCCCGGCCTTCGAGCCTGTGATGCGCTCGGGATCTACTCGTGAGTCCGAGCACCCGATCCAGAGGACCACCGGGTGCTGGCCTGACGCCAGCGGACCGTAATGCTCAGGGTCTTTGTCGAAATCTTCTTCCAGGAACCGCTTGTTACCCTCAAGAAACTTCTCGATCATCTATGTACTCCATAAGCGTTGTGGGCGACCGTCTCGGATAGGTGCGCCTCTGAAGAGGGGGTTACTCTCGAGGGTTAAAAAGGTATATACCTGCATGTTGCGGGGCAACGCGCAGTCCGGGAGCCGGAGAAACAAACGGCATTCCGGGCCGCGATAGAGCCGAGAATGCCGGAACACCTCTGTACATCAATGCCCGGATCAGGGGCGCGGGGTACCCGGTTCACCATGACGCCGTTACAAGGTACGTTAACAAATTCCAATGGTTTATAACAACTTTCTTCAGCAGGGGCCACGGCGCCGGCGAGGGGTATGCGCTCCCCAAAAAAAGAGGAGTTATCTCTGGACGGCGCCGAGGTTCGCCTGCTCGACGGTCTGCACGTAGCGGGCGAGCACGCCCGTAAGCCGGCGCTCCGGAGGCTTCCAGGCCCGGCGGCGCTCCTCAAGGGTCGCTCTCTCGACAATGAGGTCGAGGGTTTTTGCATAGAGGTCGATCACGATCTCGTCGCCGTCCTCCACGAGGCCGACCGGTCCGCCGACCGCGGCCTCGGGGGCGACGTGCCCGATGCACGGGCCCCGGGTGCCGCCCGAGAAGCGCCCGTCGGTGACCAGGGCAACCCGGGCATAGCCGAGGCCCATCAGCGCCGAGGTCGGCGAGAGCATTTCAGGCATCCCCGGTCCTCCCCGCGGGCCTTCGTAACGGATCACGACGACGTCGCCTTCCGCGATCTCACGGTGAAGGATCGCCTCCATCGCGGCAGCCTCACCGTCAAAAACCCGCGCCGGGCCCCGGTGCCGCCACATCGCCTCAGGTACGGCAGCGCACTTGACGACCGCGCCGTCGGGAGCAAGCGTTCCCCGCACGATCTTCAGGCCGCCCGCCGGGTTGACCGGGGCGTCGGCCGTCTTGATCACGTCCGGGTCGGTGACCTGCGCGCTCTTCGCGATCTCAAGGGTTGAGCGGCCCGAGACCGTCGGGGCGTCGTCGAGGTAGCGCTCGAGCATCTTCAATATCGCGGGGATCCCTCCTGCCCGGTGGAGGGCGAGCATCGAGTGCGGGCCGCCGGGCTGCATGTGACAGATGTGGGGAGTCGCCTCGGCGACGGCGTTGAAGGTCTCAAGGTCGAGCGGGATCCCTGCCTCGCGGGCGACGGCCATCAGGTGAAGCACCGTGTTCGACGACCCGCCAAGCGCCATGTCTACCCGGATGGCGTTCTTGAGGCCTGTAGGGGTGACGATATCCCGCGGGCGGATTCCTTCCCGGACAAGGTCGACCGCCCGCTCCCCGCTCTCGCGGGCTATGCGGAGTTTTGCTGCGTCGACCGCGGGGATGGCGGCACACCCCGGGAGGGAGAGGCCCAGCGCCTCGGTCACGCACGCCATGGTGTTTGCGGTATACAGTCCCTGGCAGCTCCCGCAGCCGGGCATCGCTGCGCACTCAAGGCTCCCGAGTTCCTCTTCGCTCATCGTGCCGGCGGCGACCCTGCCCACGCCCTCGAAGATATCGATGAGGGAGAGTTCGCGGCCCGCTGCGTAGCCGGGGAGCATCGGGCCCCCGGTGACGACGATCGTCGGGATGTTGCACCGCACCGCCGCCATGAGCATACCGGGGACGATCTTGTCGCAGGTCCCGATAGAGACCAGGCCGTCGAACCGGTGCGCCTCGACCATCAACTCGACGGCGTCGGCGATGTTCTCCCGCGAGGGGAGCGAGTAGCGCATCCCCTCGTGGCCCATCGCGATCCCGTCGCAGATGCCGATGGTCCCGAACTCGAACGCCACCCCGCCCGCGGCCGCGATGCCCTCCTGCACTTTCTGTGAGATCGACCGGAGGTGGATATGTCCGGGGACGATCGTGTTATACGCGTTCGCTATACCGATGAAGGGCTGGTCCATCTCCCGGTCGGTCACGCCGAGCGACCTGAGCAGCGCCCGGTTCGGAGCACGCTGGTAGCCTTTCTTAACCGTCTCACTCCGCATGGTAATCCTTGTAGAGGGTAAGCGCGCGGGGGGAGAAGAGGGTTCCGGTTGGGCGGGCTGTGGTGCAGGTGGAATTTCCTTGCGTGACGAAGGCGGGTGGTTTGTCACGTGCGCGAACGCTACCTGGCGCACTCTTTAAGTTATCACATCTCATTCGGCCAAATAGGACCATACACAGATTTCGGGGGGATATCGCCACGCGCTGCCCCCGCCCCTAGGGGGCGGGGGAGGAGGCCGAAGGCCGGGTGGGGTGGGGGTTATAGACTTCCCAGATTGGTGGAGACAGGGGAGGGGGGCAAGCCCCCCTCGCACCTAACGGTGCTCAAGCTCGCTCTCGCTCGCACTCCCCGTCAGCCCCTCCCCCAAGGGCGATAGCCACCACGGTCCAGTGTATCTGGTTATTCCTTGTTTTAACGGTCCAGTTCGTCGCAACATGACATAACAAGCGTCAAAAAAAAGGAACTGCACTGACACAGGGGAAGAGAAAACCTGTTCCTCACCCCTCAAACCCCTCATACAGCTCCACCACGCCGCCGATGACGATCACCGCCGGGGGCCGGACGCCTGCGGCACGGGCTTTTTCGGCGATATCGGCGAGGGTCCCGACCGTCACGCGCTGGTCGGGCCGGAGCCCCCGTTCGATGATCGCGACCGGAGTCGCGGGGTCTTTCCCGTGCGCCGTGAGGGACGCCGCGATGGCCGGGAGGTTCTTGACCCCCATCAGGATGACGAGGGTCCCCTTCAGGCGTGCGAGGACCTCCCAGTCCAGGGCGGACTCGGGCTTCGTCGGGTCCTCGTGGCCGGTGATGAACGTGACCTGCGACGCGTACCGCCGGTGGGTGACCGGGATGCCGACCATCTCCGGGACGGCGATGGCGCTCGTCACCCCCGGCACCACCTCGACGGAGATCCCGTGCGCCCGGAGCGTCTCGATCTCTTCCCCGCCGCGCCCGAAGAGGAAGGGGTCGCCCCCCTTCAGGCGCACGACGGTCTTGCCCGCCTTCACCCGCTCGACCATCAGCACCTCGATCTCGTCCTGCTCGAGGGTGTGGCTGCCGCCGTACTTCCCGCAGTCGATCCGTTCGGCGTCCTCGGGGAGCGTCGCGAGGATCTCCTCGCCCGGGAGCTGGTCGTAGAGGACCACGTCCGCCGTGTCGATCACCTCACGGGCCCTTATCGTCATGAGGCCGAGCCCGCCCGGCCCGGACCCGACAAGATATGCTTTTCCAGTCATGGTGTTATCCCCAGTGCCGCGTAGGCCTCCCGGATAAGGCCGCCCGCCTGCCTGCGCAGGGCCTGCCCGCACTCCCGGGCTTCGCCGACGGTCGCGACATGCCGCTCGATACGCTCCCACCGGGAGCCGTCGAGCGCGAGCACCTCGGCGATCAGGTTCCCGTTCCTGCAGAAGATCCCCTGCGGGGTGAAGCACCCGCCGCCGACCTCCTCCATGACGGCCCGCTCGATCTCCACGTCGAGGCGGGTCGGTGCATGGTCGAGGGCCGCGAGTGCCCCGGCGACGGCCGGGTCGTCCCGGCAGACGACCGCGACGGTCCCCTGGTTTGGGGACGGGACGAACCGGTCGGTGGGAAGGGGTTCCCCGGCAAGCCGGATGCCGAGGCGCTGGAGGCCAGCCTCCGCGAGGACGATGGCGTCGTATTGTCCCTCGCGGAGCTTCCGTAACCGGGTATCGACGTTCCCGCGGAGCTGCTTCACCTCAAGCGCCGGGGCGTCGCGGAGGAGCTGGGCGCGGCGCCGGGTGCTCGACGACCCGATGATGCGGACCGCATCGAGGGGGCACTCGTGCGCAAGAAAGTCAGCGGGCGAGTCCCGCTCGAGCACCGCGCAGCAGACAAGCCCTGCCGGTCGGGCCGCCGGGATATCCTTCATGCTGTGCACCGCGGCGTCGATCTCGCCGCGGAGGATCGCGTCGTCGAGCGCCCGTACAAAGACCCCCTGTCCCCCGATGGCGTGGAGCGGGACGTTGGTCGCGGTGTCGCCCTCCGTCGTGATCGTGATGATTTCCGCCTCGATACCCCGGTCGGCGAGCATGCCGACCACCTTGTTTGTCTGTGCAAGCGCAAGCGCGCTTCCCCGTGTGCCTATGCGAAGAGACATGATCCGTATGCCTCCGCTATCTGTTTGATGTCCTGCGTTGTGTGTGCGGCCGAGAGGAAGTTCGTCTCGAACTGCGACGGCGGGAGGAAGACCCCGGTATCAAGCATCGCCTTCCAGAACCGCGAGAACGCTGCCGTGTCGGACTCCTTGACCTCACGGTAGTCCCGCGGGGCCGAGTCCCGGAAGAAGTGCTTGAAGAGCGAGCCTATCCTGACGAAGGTTCCTCTGCCCACGTCCACGGCGACCTCCCCGATCGCCCGCGTGGCCTCGTCGAGCTGCCGGTAGACCTCCGGGTGCTCGTGGAGGTGGCGAAGCGCCGCATACCCCGCCGCGAGGCTCGCCGGGTTGCCGCTGAACGTCCCCGCCTGGTAGACCGGGCCTGCGGGGGCGACCAGTTCCATGATATCGCGCCGTCCCCCGAACGCCCCGATGGGGAGGCCGCCGCCGATGATCTTGCCGAACGTGGCAAGGTCCGGCTTCACCCCGTAGAACACCTCCGCGCCGCCGATCCCGACGCGGTAGCCGGTGATCACCTCATCGAGGATGAGGAGAACATCGTGAGCGGCGGTGATCTCCCTGACGTCGGCGAGGTAGTCTCCGTCAGGGAGGACCGGGCCGATATTCCCCATGATCGGTTCGAGGATGAACGCGGCGACGTCGTCGTTGGCGAGCAACGTCTCCAGCGCTTCGGGATCGTTGTAGGGGACCTGCCGGGTATGTGCCACGAGGTCCGCGAGGACGCCTGCGGAGTCGGGAACCCCGAGGGTCGTCGCCCCCGACCCGGCCTTCACCAGGACCGCGTCGTGGGCGCCGTGGAACCCGCCTTCGACCTTGATGATGTCCTGTTTCCCCGTGTAGCCGCGGGCGAGCCGGATCGCGGCCATCGTCGCCTCAGAACCCGACGAGACGAACCGGACCATATCGACCGCGGGGTGGTCGGCGGTGATCATCCCCGCAAGGTCGAGTTCGAGCGGCGTCGGCGTCCCGTAGAGCCAGCCCTTCTCGAGCTGCCGTTCGATCGCCTCCCGGACTACCGGGTGCGCATGGCCAAGGATGAGGGGGCCGTAGCCGAGGCAGCAGTCGATCAGGTCGGCGCCGTCGACGGTCGCAAGGTGCGAGCCCGCGGCACGCTCAACGTAGAACGGGTAGGGTTTGATCGCCCGGACGGGGCTGCTGACGCCGCCCGGCATCAGGGTCTTTGCCCGTGCGAAGAGATCACTGCTCTTCATCGAGCCACCTCGCTGCATCTTCTGCAAAGTAAGTGATGATCAGGTTGGCCCCGGCCCGCTTGATGGCGGTGAGGCTCTCGAGGGCGACGGCCCGCTCGTTCAACCATCCGCGTTCTGCTGCAGCCTTGATCATCGCGTACTCACCGCTGACCTGATAGGCCGCCACCGGCAGCCCGAACGCTGTGACGGCCGCAAGGATGTCAAGGTAGATCCCGGCCGGCTTGACCATCAGGATATCCGCCCCTTCGGCCGCGTCAAGCTCCGACTCCATCACCGCCTCGCGGGCGTTGCCCGGGCAGATCTGGTAGGTCGTCCGGTCCCCAAACGAGAACCCCGAGTCCGCCGCGTCGCGGAACGGCCCGTAAAGGGCGCTCGCAAACTTCGAGGAGTAGGACATGACGAGGACATCCGGGTATCCGGCGGCGTCGAGGGCGTGCCGGATCGCCTGCACCATCCCGTCGAGCATGCACGACGGCGCGACGATATCGGCGCCGCTCTCCGCGTGAGAGACGGCTATCTGCGCCATCAGGGCAAGCGAGGGGTCGTTTAAGAGGTCCGGGCCATCAGGGGTCTCCCCGACGATCCCGCAGTGGCCGTGGTCGGTATACTCACAGGCGCAGACATCGGTGATGACCACCATCTCCGGCAACCGCTCCTTGATCTTCCGGGCGGCCCGCTGGACGACGCCGTCGGCCGCGTAGGCGCCGGTTGCCTCGCTGTCTTTTGTGGCCGGAACCCCGAAGAGGAGCACCGCCCGGATACCGGCGTCCCGGAGGCGGGCACAGTAATCGGCGACGCCGTCTACCGGGTGCCGGGACTGCCCCGGCATCGAGGCTATCGGAAATGGTGTACTGATCGATTCGTCCACGAAGACCGGCGCAATCAGGTCGGTCTTCTGCAGTTCTGTCTCGCGGAGGAGCGGCTGGACGATTCGCCGCCGTATCCGTCTCATTCGTCGTTCTGGAAACATGGTTCTCCCCGGGTAATCGCCCTCATCAGGGCCTCTGCCGTTGCTATATCGCCGGATTCTGCGCACGCGCGTATGGACGCGGTCGCATCCGCGAGGAGCTTCTTCGTGAGCGCCCGCGTCAGGTCGTCGATGACCTCCGCCGTGCGGTCGTCCTCCTTCCCCAGGCGGGTAAGCGCCCGGTCGCGTTCACGCGCCCGGATCGACTCTGCCCAGGTGTAGAGGAGGGCGAGCGTCTCGTCGGCCGCGGTCCTCCGGAGGAGCCGGATGAAGTGGTCGAGTTCCTCGTCGATGATACCCCGTGCCCGGTCCGCTTCGCTCCTCCGGGAGTCCATGGCGGCGTCGTTGATGTTTTTGAGGTCGTCGATCGTGAAGAGATGCACGCCCTCGATCGAACGCACCCCCTCCTCGACGTCGCGGGGCTGGGCGATGTCGATGAGGACAAGGTGGCGGGGGTGCGGGTCGAGCGGCCAGAGCCGCTCCTCCATCGCCTTCCCGACCTCCTCGGCGCGGATGACCGGGTGCGGCGCGGCGGTGCAGGAGATGACGACGTCGGAGAGCGCGATGTAGCGGTAGAGGTCCTTGAAGTTGACCGCCCGCCCCCCGATCTTATCCGCAAGCATCACCGCGTGCTCATAGGTCCTGTTCGCGACATAGATGGCCGTGAGGCCCTTGACAGCGAGCGCCTGCGTCACCAGAAGCCCCATCTCCCCGCTCCCGACGACCAGGATGTGCCGGTCGCAGAGGCTGCCGAGGAGGTTCTCTGCAAGCGTCACGGCTGCAGAACCGACGGAGACCGCTCCTTGGTTGATCTGAGTCTGGCGCCGGACCCTGACCCCCACGTGCACCGCCTTGTTGATGCAGAGTTCGATGACGCTGCTCGCGGCCCCCGCCTCCTGTGCGGTCGCGAGCGCTCGCCTGAGTTGCCCGAGGATCTGGTCCTCGCCGACGACGAGGGAGTCGATGCCCGCGGCCAGTTCCAGGAGGTGATGAGCCACGGCCTCGCCCTCGATGACCGCAAAACCGCGTCTGCCCCGCTCCTGCAGGAACCCTTCAAGGCTCCGTGCGTCGCCCTGCACCAGGACCTCGACGCGGTTGCAGGTCTGGAGAAGGAGAGCGCCCTTGAACCGTTCCCGCGCCTCACGAAGGAGCGCCGCCTCGTCGGGGAACCGGAAAGCCTCGAGCGTGGCGATATTCGCGGTGTGGTGGTTCACGCTCGCGAGCGCGAGCGGGGTCGTGAGCGGTTCAGGCATGCAGGTACCTCTCGACCGCCATCGCGCGTGCCCGGTCGTAGTCGGCGGCGAGCGCCTTCCAGACCTCGTCGTCCTCGAGGATGCTCCAGAGGATGCGGGATCGCTCTGTCTGCACCGGTTCGGTCTCCCGGAGCATCGAGCGCACCTCTTCCTGCAGGTCGATCATCCGGTCAAGGTCCGCATACTCCTTCTGGAGCCTCATGCGGAGGTAGCGAGCGACGGCGGGGCTCTTTCCGCGGGTGCTGATCGCGACCAGGTAGCGGCCGCCCCGGACGACCGAGGGGATGATGACGTCCCCGGACTCACCGGCGGCGTTGTTGAAGAGGACGCCGGAACCGGCGCACGCCCGCCCGATACGGTCGTTGAGCCCCGGGTCCGGCGTCGCGGCCACCGCGAGGAACGCGTCCTCGAGGAGGGCGCGGAGCGCCGGATCCGGGAGGGTCGAGAGGTCGGCCTCCTGCCGCCTGATCGCGAGACCATCAAGGTTCGGTGAGAACGAACGGCTGATAACCGTCACCGCCGCCTCATGCTCAAAGTATGCAGCCTTTCGGGCACCGACGTCGCCTCCCCCGAAGATGAGCACCCTTTTGCCCTTCAGGTCAAGCATGAGAGGGATCATTCCTTCTATACTCTGGTGAACGGACTAGATTAAGGTGTTGAAAAACAGGTTCCCTCAGAAACCCGTGAGCATACGACACGTGGTCGGATCACCGGGAGCCGCTTGCCAAAACAAGGTATTAATGAGACGGAGATCATCTACGTGAGTGATATGGCTGAAAATATGTATGCATTCAGCAGACTGGACGGTGCCTTTCAGCGCACGAAAAGCCTGCTCTGGCCGATCAGATGGGGCGTCTGGCTTCGCCTGGCCCTGATTGCGCTCTTCGTGGGAGGGGGCGTCAGTTTCCCGAACACTTCCGGGTATACCTTCGACGAAGGCGACCTCCCGGCCGGCGTTGTGGAGTCTCTTCCCGATATCGCGCCGCTCATCGTGGCGTTCATCCTCATCGTGCTTGCGATCGCTCTCATCTGGTGGATCATCGGCACGGTGATGCAGTTCGTCTTCGTCGATATGCTCCGGACGGGTGATATTCATATCAGGCGCTTCTTTGGAGAACGGCTCGGCAAAGGAGTCCGGCTCTTTCTCTTCGAGGCAGCCCTCACGCTGATCCTGATCCTCGCCATGATGGCGTTCATCCTCATGCTCGTCGGGCTCGGGGGGTCGGGTGGCGGCGGTGTTGCATTCATCCTTCTGTTCATTCCGTTCATCCTGGTCGCAGCCCTCCTCTTCGGCCTCATCTTCCTCCTGACCCACGACTTCGTCGTCCCGATGATGATCCACGAGGACTGCGGGGTCATCGAGGGCTGGCGGCGGCTTATCGGGGTGATATCGGCCAACGTCTGGCAGACCGTCGTCTACGTCGTCACCAGGTTCGTGGTGGGCCTCATCGCCGGAATCGTGCAGGCGGTCCTGGTCATCCTCGCGATGCTGATCATCGCGATACCGTTCGTGCTCATCGGGATCGTCCTCCTCGCTGCAGCCCTGGCCAACTACGTGCTGCTCCTCGTCCTCCTCATCCCCTACCTCGTCGTCGCCGTCCCGGTTGCGCTCCTGATCGCGGTGCCGTTCGTCACGTTCTTCCGGTACTACGGGCTGCTGGTGCTTGAGGGGCTCACGCCGGAGTACCGCCTCCTCCCCGAATAACTCTTTTTTTTAGCCCGGAAGAAGAACCGTTTCGGTTATGTCATGACCTGTCGGCGGAGTTGCCCGTGGAAGAGAAAGACTCTTCCATTCATGAGACCATGAATCACGATCAGCAATGGTCGATATCGAGCCGCTGGTGATCCTTGCCCTGGCGCTGGGGCCGGGAGTATTCTGGGCGTGGTATTTCTACCGCAGGGACAAGTTGAATCCCGAACCGGCGGCGTTGATCGTGAAACTCTTCCTCCTCGGCGTCCTCGTCACGTTTCCCGTGGCCTTCGTCGAGGGATTCTTCGGCCTCTTCATCGCGTCCTCGCTGGCCATGGGCGCCGTCGTCGCGCCGATCGTCGAGGAATACGGCAAGTTCTGGGTCGTCCGACGGTTCGCTTACCCGAACACCGAGTTCGACGAACCGATGGACGGCATCGTCTACGCCGCCGCCGCCGCTCTCGGGCTTGCGTCGCTCGAGAACGTCCTTTACGTCTTTGCGGCATACGTGACGTCGCCGGAGCTCGCCCTCAGCACAATCGTCGTCCGGGCGATCTTCTCGGTCCCCGGGCACGCGCTTTTTTCCGGTGTCTGGGGCTACGCCCTCGGCCGGGCCAAGTTCGCGCCCGCAGAAGAGCGTTCGGGGATCGTCCTCCGGGGGCTTGCTCTCGGGATGGTGCTGCACGGCATCTTCAATTTCCTGCTCTTCTCCTCCGAGATCGTCGCCTACGCCATCGCTGTCTTCATTCTGGTCCTGACACCGGGGCTCTGGATACTTGCAAACCGAAACATCAGGCAGGCGCTCAACCACGGGGGACGGTGACTGCTCCCACGACTAAATTCGTGGGCATCTACGGATGTTATCCGAGAGATTGCAGCCCCAATCTCAAGATATTGATCGCCGCGTTCTGGTCCCGATCCAGTTCCAACCCGCAATGCGGGCAGGAGTGAACTCGGTCAGAAAGGTTCTTGACGACGATCAGGCCACATCGGGAGCACATCTGCGAGGTGTTTCTGGGGTTCACCACGATCACCTGCGAGCCAGCATCCTCCGCTTTGCTCGTTGTGATCGTGACAAACTGGTTCCAGGCCACATCGGCTATGTTTTTCGCCAGATAGGGGTTCTTTTGCATATCTCTGATATTCAGATCCTCGAACACAATCGTCCCGAACCTGTTCATCACCTTCCGGGAGGTTTGGTGAGCAAAATTGAGCCGTCTGTTGGCGATCCGTTCATGGACGTGTGCGACGATCTTCCGGGCCTTCTTCCGTTCAGGAGTGCCCTTCTCTGCCTTCGAGAGTTTCCTCTGCGCCTTGGCAAGAGCTTTCTCGTCGGTGCGGAAGAACCGAGGGTTCTCGATCTTCTCCCCATTCGAGAGCGTGGCGAAAGATTCGAGACCTACATCTACCCCGACTGCGGTCTCCTTCCTGGGTGCTGGATCGGGATCATACTCGACCGAGAAGCAGGCATACCACTTCCCGGTTGCCGACCGCCGGACTGTGAGGGTCTTAATCGTCCCTTGGATCGGGCGGTGGAGGACGATCTTCACATCCCCGATCTTCGAGAGGTTGAGCCGATCTCCGACGAACTTGAACCCGCCTTTCTCAGCCTGCGGGTACGTAAAACTGTCATATCGCCCCTTCCCCTTGAATCGAGGGTATCCGGGGTTCTCCCCGGCTTTCACTCGCCGGAAGAAGGCTTTGAGCGCGAGATCCACCCGAACCTGAACGTTCTGGAGGGTCTGAGCATAGACCTCCTTCAGTTCAGGCCGTTCGCGTTTCCACTGAGTCAGGATCTTGTTTGTTTCATACAAGGAAACCGAACGCTGTTCCTGTTCCCAGGCGGTCTTTCGCAATGCGAGCGTGTCGTTGTAAATCCACCGGCAAATCTCAAGTGTCCGCTCTAACTGAGTGACCTGAGATTTCGTCGGATAGATCCGGTAACGATACGTTCTACGGATTGTAACACTCTATCGACCTGTGCTTAGATATGGTTGTCGGTGGCATTCATCCCACGACGGAAGTCGTGGGCTCTCTGCCTGTTTGATCGTAGGCGCGCGACCGTCAGCATAGCGGGGATTCGTCCCGGGGAAAATCCGCTCCCGGACGAGATCCTGCAGCGACGGCACCGCCCGATCCGGGTCACGATTCGATAGGCTTATTAGCCAGAGAATCCCATGTTGTAAGGCACACAGTGCGAAAGCACAGTTGTGCGCCGATAGTGTAGTGGTTATCACTAGGCGTTGCCAACGCCTAAACCCGGGTTCGAGTCCCGGTCGGCGCATCCGAACACAGGTTCGATCCTTCTTTGATTTTTACCCCCGGGAGCGAAGCGTCGGTAATCGGCGCGGAATGTTAACCGCCTCATCGTTCTCCTTCTTCCTGTAACGAGGGCTCCTGCCGGCTGGAGCCTTTGGACGGGTGAAAGCCGGAGAAGAAGAACCTGGATTTCTCTACCGGCAGCATTGCCGATGCCGGGGTTGAGAAACTCCGGATGCCCCCATTTAAACGGGGGAGCGGTCACAGGAGCGAAAGAAAGTCCTCGACAGTCATGCCCGCATCGGCGATCAGGTTTCTTAGCGTTCCCCGCTTGAGTTCGGTATGAGCCGGGACAGAGAGGAGGGCCGGAGATGCGTGGTTGACCATAATGACATGGCTGCCGGTCTGGCGGGCAACCGTCCAGCCCATCTTAGAAAAGGCCTTAACGGCTTCTTTTCCTGATATAACCGGTAATTTTCCCATGAGTTACAACGCAACATCAGCCAGGTGTTCGCCGGGTTGCTGCGTCACCCGATCGTTGAGCACCTCAATACATCCGGAGATGGCATCTTTGATGTTCTCGAGGGCTTCTTCAACGGTCTCACCCTGCGAGTGACACCCGGGAATTGCGGGGCAACTCACAACGTATCCGCCGTCCTCCGGATCTTCCCTGACGATAACCCGAAATTTCATCTGTACGCACCAGATTATCTCTATGGTCTCCCGGAGTAATCAGGGTTTGCCCGGGCCTGATAAACCACCTTCGCAGGTTGCCCGGGAGACGCTTACTGTCAAAGATCGCATCCCATAGTCCCTGCGCAGCTTCGCACCTGCCGGATGCATCCATCGATCGGCGCGGAACCATTATCACCGTCACGGTCACTCTCCCGCTACAATGGGACTACGGCAGGGGCTCTCGCAGTTCGACCTGACGAATATCATCGTCGGGGCGATCGTCGGCGCCGACATCTACATCGCATCGGCGCTCACGGCCGGCCTGGTCGGCCCGTTCTCGATCGTCCTCTGGGCGGTGGCCGGGCTCTTCGCCATAGCGATCGCGATGGTCTTTGCCTACTGCAGTTACTACGTCCCCCGTGTCGGCGGGCCGTTCGCCTACGTCTCGGAGGCGTTCGACGACTTCTATGGGTACCTCGCCGGCTGGAGCATGTGGATCGCCGAACTCCTCGCTCTCCCGGTCTTTGCAATCGCGTTTGCAAACTACCTCCAGGCGCTCGTCCCCCTCACCCCGGTTGCAAAGGTCGCCGTCCGGGCGCTCTTCGTAGCGTCCCTGACGCTCGTCAACATCGTCGGTGTCCGGGCCGCAGGAAGGCTGAACGATGCCCTGACGCTCATCAAACTCTCTCCCCTGCTCCTCCTCGCCGTGACGGGGTTCGGCGTCTTCATCGTCCGGCCGGAGACGTTCGTCGGGAACTACACCCCGCTGCTCCCGCTCGGCCTGCAGAATGCTGCCCACGCTCTGGTCCTGATCTTCTGGGCATACGCCGGGTTCGAGCTGGGGACGCTCCCGGCCGGCGAGGTCGAGAACCCGCAGAAGGCCATCCCCCGCGCCATCGTCACCGGGATGCTGATCGTCTCCTTCTTCTACCTCTCGACGAACTTCGTGCTCTTCGGGGTCGTCAACTGGACCGAACTCGACCAGAGCACCGTGCCGCTCGTCGTCGCCGGCACCGCCCTCTTCGGGTCGGCAGGAGCGCTCATCATGACGGTCGGCGCCCTCTTCTCGGTGGCCGGGTCGGACGAGTCGGGGATGCTCGGCAGCGCACGGCTCGCGTACGCGATGGCGATCGACGGGCTCTTTCCCCGTGCGTTCGCGAAGATTCACCCCCGCTACAATACGCCTTACGTGGTCCTCATCATCCAGGGAGCGATCGCCTTCGTCCTCTCGAGCATTGGAAACCTTCCCGGGCTGATATCCTTCGCCGTCCTCAACCTCGCGTTCTCGTTCCTGCTCACCTGCTTTTCCCTCATCGTTTTACGGAGCGACGGCGCTGCGGACCTCCGCGGCCAACACCTCCTCCCCCTTGCCGGCATCGCGATCTGCCTCTTTCTCCTCTTCTCAACCACAACCTTCGATAAGGTTACGGGGGTCCTGGTCATCCTGGCGGGTATCCCGATCTACCTCTATTACTCACCGAAAACCGATATCCGTCATCTCAAAGACGTCTTTCTCTCCGAGGAGGCCGTATTCCTGCGGCGTCTCGAGGCGAAGGAGACGTATCTCGCAAACCTCCTGGCCCTCACCCACACGGTCTTCCGGAGGATCCGGCGGCGGGGCAGCCGCGAACCTGGAGCGAGGTAGCACTCACCGCGCCCGGCCCGACCCCAGCAGCCGCGCCATCTACACCGTCGCCACGGCCCTGCACTTCCCGATCACCGACGACGACCGGGTCGGGCGCCGGGCGCTCTCCGCGGTCCCCGCCGGCGGCGTAACGAGGAGGTTTTGGCCGTATCACGCAAAGGGATGCTTCGCGGTATCCTTCCGGGCGAGCACCTTGCTCAGCGTCGGGGGCCTTGCGGGAAGGTTCGGGGTGAGGACGGCCAGGAGCGGCGTGTGGCCCCGTGCGGGCGATGCGAGCGCCGTGACGAACGCCTCTTCCACGCTGCTCCCCTTCTTGATGACAAAGTCGACATGGACAACCTCCGGCCCCTCCCGAACCATACCCTTATATTTCCCGCTCCGTATTATAGTCGAAAGCGCAACTGCCTCTGCAGTTGTGCCTTCTCCAGGTCTCAGCGGAACGCATCCTCCCTGGAGAGAGGGGCGCGTTGCGGATGCACCGGATCTATCGGGGGGCTGTCGTGGACTCGATCAGGGTTGCAATTATCGGTGTCGGGAACTGTGCCAGTTCGCTGCTTCAGGGCATTGAATACTACCGGGGAGGGAGCGAAGAGAGTGCAATCGGGTTGATGCACTGGAACCTCGGCGGCTATCTGCCGTCCGATATCAACGTGGTAGCGGCATTCGACATCGATGCAAGAAAGGTCGGGAAAGACGTCTCGGAAGCCATCTTTTCACCCCCGAACTGCACAACCGTCTTCTGCCCCGCAATACCGAAGACCGGCGTGACCGTCCGGATGGGCCGGGTGCTGGACGGCTTTCCCGAACATATGCTGAGTTACAAGGAGGAGTGCAGGTTCGTGCTCGCCGATGAGGAGGAGGCATCTCGTGAAGAGGTCATCCGGGTGCTCGAAGACTCGGGCGCAGAGATGCTGCTCAACTACCTCCCTGTGGGATCGGAGGAGGCTGTACGGTTCTATGCCGATTGTGCTCTCGAGGCGGGGGTCGGCCTCATCAACAACATGCCGGTCTTCATCGCAAGTGACCCTGCCTGGGCAGAGAGGTTCTGCGCAAAGAGGCTTCCGGTCATCGGCGACGACGTCAAGGCGCAGCTCGGGGCGACGATCACCCACCGGGTTCTCGCCGACCTCTTCCGGCAGCGGGGGGTGAAACTGGACAGGACCTATCAACTGAACACCGGCGGCAACACGGACTTCCTGAACATGTTGAACAGGAGCCGTCTTGCCTCAAAAAGGGAGTCCAAGACCCAGGCGGTGCAGTCGGTCCTCGATATGCCTCTTGATGACGATGATATCCACATCGGTCCGAGCGACTACGTCTGCTGGCAGAAGGACAACAAAGTCT